>JBLIKA010000013.1:0-48367 GCA_047637355.1 Glaciecola sp.
TTGCCAGAGGGTGATGTAGATATTGATGTAATGTATAGTACATTGAACTACAAAGACGGACTCGCCATTACTGGGAAAAGTCCTGTTGTACGTCGCTTTCCTATGGTTCCGGGCATCGATTTGGTCGGTACTGTAACTCAATCTAGTACAGATAAATTTAGTGTGGGCGACACAGTTTTACTTAACGGCTTTGGTGTGGGTGAAACACATTGTGGTGGACTGGCTCAAAAAGCCCGATTGAAAAGCGACTGGTTGATTGCACTACCAAGTGGCATTGCTCCTAAAAATGCAATGGCTATCGGTACCGCAGGTTATACTGCAATGCTCTGCGTTATTGCACTTGAGAATAATGGTGTAACACCAGAGTCTGGAGAAATATTAGTGACCGGTGCCAATGGTGGAGTAGGAAGTTTTGCTATTACCATACTGTCAAAGTTAGGTTATAAGGTTGTTGCGTCTACGGGTCGAATGAATGAAAGTGACTATTTGACCAAACTAGGTGCCAGTGAAGTAATTGATCGCAATACCTTATCCGAACCAGGCAAGCCTATGACGAGAGAGCGTTGGGCTGGCGCTGTAGACTCAGTTGGCAGCCATACCTTAGCCAACATATGCGCTAGTACCAAATATGGTGGCACTATCGCTGCTTGCGGTCTTGCACAAGGTATGGACTTTCCAGCCAGTGTCGCTCCTTTTATATTACGTGGCATAACCCTTAAGGGCATCGACAGCGTTATGCGTCCCATTGCAGATAGAGTTGAAGCATGGGAAAGATTAGCTACTATTTTGACTGCAGACGATTTTGCTGATATTTCCACTGTTATCGGTCTTGATCAAGTTATTCAAACGGCAGGCCAACTTCTTGAAGGCAAAGTAAGAGGACGCGTGGTTGTTGACGTAACAAAAAGCTAAGTTTTCCGCTATTATTTTTTTATGCTAATCTACATAAAACTGAATGTTGAGAGAAGGACCTTCCATGCCATCGTTCCTAAGATGTACGATAATTGGCTTAGTTTTATTGTTAACCGGCTGCGCTACAACAAATAGCATCAATACGACTCAAATTTCCACAAATACACCATTGCCGGCCGGTCAAGGTGTTGTGGCATTGCAAGTGGTCAATAATGCAGAAGAATTAGCCTCTTTGCATAGAAACTGGACAGAAGTTCTAGCTTTTAGGTTAGATAATATCGATGAAGTAAAACAGCGAGCCGTTGATAAAGCGAAATCTAAAGGTAAAACAATATCCATTGACGAAGTTGAATGGAGCCATGACTTCTATTCGCTTTCGCCTAACAATAAAGGCGTGATTGATAGCCAATTGTTTGTCGGAAGTATGGTTGCGGGAACCTATATGATAAGTAGTTTGTATAGCTACTATAATGACGGCAACATGATGTCTTGGGTATCCATGCCGGTATTCCAAGCCGCAGGTCGTTTTGAGGTAAAGCAAGGCCAATTAACTAGTCTGGGGAGTATCGTTTTTCAGCCTCTGTTGAACTTGAAAGAAGAAACATTCTGGAATAATAGCTCGCCACAGAAAGCTTTTGTCACAAGACTAAATGATACTGTCGAGTTCGAGAACTTCATTCTAAGTCACTATCCAAACCTTGCTAACAGCATTGACTTTAGCCAACCATTATCCTGGCTAGAAGACGACCTAGATGAATTTCGAAATAACTTAAATCAATTATCACGTCAAAACGCCTTCGGTAACTATGCAACTGAACTCTCTGTCTTTGGTCAGGCATCGATTTCTGCTCGTTTCGGGCAGCTTAAAGTGCTAACTCACAAAGGCGAATGGTTAACCATCGATTTGCCAACCAATAGTCAGCTGTCAGGTGTGTTTGAAACAGACAATTTAATTGCGATAGGCAGTGAAAAGGGAGTTGTATTTATAGGCGACTCAATTGACGGAGAGTGGAAAGAGATCAATCCTATTTCGGCAAAAGAGGCGGTTATTTGGTTTGGTAGTGCTGCCAACATCAATTATGCAATCACGAGTGCTGCAATGGATTTTTATGTATACGAGTTTGGTGACATCGAAAGTGAATGGCTCCAGGTTGGTAAATTCAAAAAGAAGAATCGTAGCGACTGGTTAGTCCAAAACGGCGGCTTGTTTCCATGGTTAAAAGCCGATGGTGGGTTGAGAGTTCTCAACGACAATAAATATTATGATTACGATCGAGCCACAGCCATATGGTCAACAACCAAAAGTAGTTCTATGGTTAATCTAAAAAAACTGAGAAATGGCATATTGGTTGCCCTAGAAGTAAGCCAGTGGGATGGCATTGGAGATCAAGTTTATAGCACCGATGATGGTATTACCTGGAATGAAATTGACCGTAGTTTGCGTCTTTTTGGTGATATTAAGGTCGACCTCAGTCTTCCAGCGATTATGGATGACAAGACCCTAGTGACAGTCTCACGCAAAAAAGTCAAAGGCTCGACAAGCGTAGACCTTAGATTAGTAAGTGCAAACTTAGATAATATTCAAGAGCAAGGAGCATGGCAAACCCATGGTAAGACACAGAAAAATTGTACTACCTTGTTGCCTGAAATTACGCAGGAAAAGCGTCTGTTTTTCCTATGTGATCAAGGTGGGATTATCAGCACTGTTGATCTTGGAAATACTTGGAAAAATGATATACAAGTCGATATTGCGGGTATGCAAAAACAATTTGAAGCCTTATTAGAAGCAATTCAGCAAGAATCTAAAAAGGATGAAAGCATGCAAGAAGAGCAAAAAGAAGAAAGCACAGATACCGCTGAGCTTGAATAAACCGAATGATGCAATTTATTAATAAGGTGCGCTGTGCTCAATAAACCCGACGAACTACAAGTTCTTTTACAGGATATTTTAAATGCATTTAAATCTCAATTTATTGAAGGGATTACTGAATTTGAAATAATTACGTTGTTGAAAAAATCGCCGTATTCGCTATTCGATGAGGATGCTTTGCGCGATCCTCTAACCTTATTTCAAACCCACTTTGTGCTTTTTCACTCGTTATATAATTTGCGTAATCAGTGGCGTCGGCAAAAAGTAGGTGAATTAGACATAGGACTTACGCAAATAAAGCTACTTCCTATTTTATCTTTTAATGCAGGTTTACAAGCAACCGATCCGCTAGGCGATTATTATCTAGATTGGAAAAACTTAAGCGCCACTGACGAGGCCGGCGTTGAGGAATTACTGAATAATTTTTGGCAGAAAATGGCAGGTGTTGATATTAATCATCACTTTTCCCCAGAAACGATAAATGCAGCAACACTAACTCTAAGAATGGACTCGATTGAAGGTGTATCTTTGCTTCAGTTGAAACAGCAATACCGCAAGCTGCAGCATGCAACTCACCCTGACAAAGGTGGCAGTGTGGAGGGGTCTCAACAAGTATTAAAAGCCTACACCACTCTTTATAAATATTTATCCAACAAATAAGCCTTGCCTACCGAAATACTCTTTTTTTTGTAATTGGCGTAATCTGGCCCTGTATATTTAAGGCTCTATTAGCGTTAGTTGCTGAAAGAGAATATTTGGGTGAGAATTCGGTAGGAGTCGATCCTCCTTTAACTAAATATAGGATACGAAGTTTACATAAAATTTACTTTATCTTGAATTGTCTTTACGTTAATTAGCGCAAAGTATAGGTAGTCGGATAACCAAACAGGAAAGGTCGATATTATGATTTTTAAAAGATATGTACTAATAAGTATATCTGTTTATTTTTTTCTTATAATTAGTGGTTGTGGTAGCAGCGATCCGTCACAAAGTCCAATTGAAGAAACGAAGCAACAGCCTAACCCTCCGGCTGCGATTACCGCAGAGGTTTACAAATTAGCGAACTTCTCTGTCGATCTAACTACCGATGTTAAATATGGCGAAGGTTTAAGCCACGCCTATTGGAATACAGAGTCTTCGGATTCAAAAAATCTACTATTGGATATTTATGAACCAAATAATGAAGAATCCTTAAAACCAGCCGTTGTGTTTATTCATGGTGGAGGCTTTGCAGGTGGCGATAAGTCAATGGCCGCAGCTTTTGATACGTTGACATACTTTGCGGAGCGAGGTTTTATCGGTATCTCTATCAACTATCGACTATTAAGGGATTACGGAACATTACCGGATACTTTGCTCAATGCAATTGACGCTATACCAAATTTATCGGAAAGTTCACGCGATCAAGTAAAGGCTATGTACCCTGCAATTCGAGACGCCAAAGGTGCTATTCGTTGGGTCTATCAGCAAGCTGATGCACTTGGTATCGATACTGATCACATTTCAGTTGTGGGTGGTTCAGCGGGATCTATAATCGGCGTCGCTCTTGGCGTTATCAATCCTGAAGACTACACTAATGAATTGACGACAAGCGAAGATCCAACATTAATAACAGTAAACTTAGATCGGCCCGCTGTTGTGCATACCGTAATTAATCATTGGGGTTCTGCTGGAGGTGTTAATCTTCTTGAACAACTTGATGGTGTATCACGTTGGGATGGATCTGATGCACCTTTGAGCATAGTGCACGGTACTGTTGACACTACCGTTGCATTTAGTAACGCACAAGAGCTCCGAACCATCTATTCGTCAACGGGTGCCCCGTTTGCTTACTACCCCCTAGAGGGCGCTGGACATGGCGCTTGGAGTGCTACCGTTGGGGGTAAAACCCTTAATGAATTAGCCTTCGACTTTATTGTAGGCTCCCAAGGTCTGTCAGTTATAGATTAAGGCTACCTTTAAGTAATTCGTTTACCGATGGGGACAAAAACGTTGATAATATCGTTTTCACCCCCTCCTAAGTTTTTGAATTTTAAATCCAAATATTGAAAACCTCGACAATGCCAACACAGCCTGCGCTCTAAGCGTAAACAGACCTACCGCTTTACTTAACCTTATGCAAATGACAAAAGATAGAGTTCTCAATTAATTTCCGAATAGGACGGGTACGAGAGATGATGGTGTAGCAAACGCTTCTGATTATGTGTTAGCTAAGATAATGACTCGATTATTGTAGTGAACACATTTTTTCTCAATTCCACGTCTCCTATACGCAGCGTGCATTAAGTATAGGATTATTCTCTGAGAACAATAACTAACGCTAATACAGCCATATTTAATGATGTGTTGCTAATCAGACCTGGAATGGGCTTATGAACTTAGTGAGTTCTTTTGCCCATATCTCGTATTGCAGGGCATTAGGATGAAGTAAATCAGGCATCACTGACTCATGTAAAACGCCAGTGTCATCAAGAAAGTGTTGGTTGATATCAAACCAAATGATTGGATGGCTATTTGCCAGTGTACGAATGATGTCATTGGTTTCATCTACGGCTCTGCGCATGCGCTTATGTTTGTTTCTACTTCGCGGAAATAGTGCGGTCAGAATAATTTTACAATGAGGGATTTTCTTTGTAATCGTACCTATTATACGTTTTATGCCATCAGCAATTTCACTTGGCTTATCGTGTCGATGTCCGGCATTGTTTGTGCCAATTAGCAACACCACATACGATGCGTCTATATTGTCAATCTCTCCATTTTCTATTCGCCATAAAACATGTTCTGTGCGGTCACCGGCATAACCTAAATTCAATGTGGTTAAATGACCGAAGTGAGTCTGCCAAGCAACGTCACCCTCAAGTTCCCATGCATGCACAATCGAGTCACCAATAAAAATTAGATCGAAGGACTTAGAGTTGTTTGTTTTATCTTTAGTTTTTGTCGCGGCCTTTTCTGTCATTTTTTGAGCATGGCGCTGGACCCACCATTCTTCAGTGCGTTTTGTTGGGATGCATGACAAAGAGAGTTGTATGATTTGGTTTATCAACAATATTAGGGCTACGTATTTGGATAGGATAAAACAAGTTTGCAATTAAGCAAAGTGGCTAATTTATAATTTTCAAAACCGAATTCTATTTGCCATTAACGATAGATAACTTTTCGCTCAATAATGGCGAACATAACACTATTTTTTATTTAAGAAAGGACTTACTAAATAGTATTACTCATCATCAGAATTAGCATCGCTCATACGTTCAATCCTAGCTTGCTCTTCTTCGAATGCCGCTTTAATTTCTTCAAGTACTGTATCGACATCAGTTTCGCTTTGGTCAAATTCAAAGTAACCGGTTAATTCGGTTTCAGGCGTTAACTTCCCGGACTGAAATAATGCCCACATTTCTTCAGCATAATGAGTCTCTTTCAACTCGGGAGCAAATTCAGCGTAGTAATCTGTCATATTGCGAACATCTCGTTGCAACATGCTAAACGCGTTGTTGTTAGCAGCGGCATTAACCGCTTGGGGTAGGTCGATAATAACAGGACCGTAGTCGTCAACAAGGACATTGAACTCAGATAAATCGCCATGCACTATACCTGCGCACAACATCAATAAAACGTAATGCATAACCTGTGCATGGTCTTCTAAGGCTTGTTCAGATGACATTGACACATCGTTAAGTCGAGGGGCAACATTTCCTTCGTCATCAGTGACTAATTCCATTAGCAAGACACCGTCGTAACAACCAAAAGGTTGGGGCACTCTGACACCGGCTTTGGATAAAGTAAATAGAGCATCGACCTCGGCATTCTGCCAAGCATCCTCTTGCTGTTTGCGACCGAAGCTTGAGCCTTTCTCCATCGCTCTTGCGCGACGGCTATTTTTGACTTTTCTACCTTCTTGATATTGCGCCGCTTTTTTAAAGCTGCGTTTCATGGCTTCTTTATAGACTTTGGCGCAGCGGACCTCGCCCTGACTGGTAACAGCGAACACGGTGGCTTCCTTGCCACTCATGAGCTGATAAAGTACATCATCAATAAGGCCATCTTCAATAAGAGGCTGTAAACGTTTTGGAATTTTCATGACGCGTTTATACAGCACTCGTGAGTATTTTTAAATGTATTATCAAAATAATCTTTAAAACTACCCACCTTATCGTGACGGATTAACGAAGATCAAAGCGATCTGCGTCCATTACTTTGACCCAAGCATTCGTAAAGTCAGTCACAAACTTCTGATTAGCATCATCACAGGCATAGACTTCTGCTATTGCTCGTAGTAAAGAATTCGAACCAAAAACAAGGTCTGCGCGCGTTGCTGTCCATTTATTTGTGCCAGTCTTCGATTCTTTACCAACAAATTTAGTCGCACTGGCATCGGTTGGCATCCATTGCGTACTCATGTCTAGCAAATTGACAAAAAATGCGTTATTCAATTGCCCAGGCGATGCAGTAAGTACGCCTTCATTTGTATTTGCATAATTTGCACCTAGCGCTCTCATTCCGCCAACTAGCACCGTCATTTCTGGTGCGGTTAGTGTAAGGAGTTGTGCTTTATCTAATAACAGCTCTTCTTCTGGCACAGTAAAATGTGTTTTGCTGTAATTTCTAAAACCGTCAACCACCGGCTCCAACACTGCGAATGAGTCAATGTCGGTGTCCTTTTGTGTCGCGTCTACTCGACCTGCATTAAATGGAACAGCGATATTAAACCCAGCAGCTTTAGCTGCTTTCTCAATACCGACAGAGCCACCAAGAACGATTAGATCCGCAATAGATACAGTGGTGTTTTCTTTGTGCGCGGCATTAAAGCTTGCTTGAATATTGTCATAAACAGACAACACGCGAGCTAACTGCTCTGGTTGATTCACTTCCCAAGTATTTTGTGGTGCAAGGCGAATACGTGCACCGTTTGCGCCACCCCTTGAGTCAGAACCTCTAAACGTAGAGGCGCTTGACCAAGCGGTATAGACTAACTCGGGCATACTTAACTCGGACGCTGCTATCTCTTGTTTCAATGTCTCAATATCGCTTGCATTGATAACTTGAGTTGTCGCTTTAGGTAGAGGGTCTTGCCAAATTAAGTCTTCTTGCGGCACTTCTTCACCTAAGTAGCGTGATTTTGGACCCATATCTCTGTGGGTTAACTTAAACCAAGCTCGAGCAAAAGCATCGGCGAATTCTTCAGGATTTTCCTTGAAGTGCAACGATATTTTTTTATACTCAGGGTCCATTTTCATTGCCATATCAGCAGTTGTCATCATGATACCAACGGGTATCGCGGCGTCTTCTGCGTCAGGTGCATGATCTTTTTCAGCCAAGCTCACTGCTTGCCATTGTTGTGCTCCAGCTGGACTTTTAGTTAATTCCCATTCGTAAGCGAATAACACGTCAAAATAACTCATATCCCACGTTGTTGGGGTAGGTGTCCATGCGCCTTCAACACCACTGGTGATTGTGTCGCGGCCTTTACCTGATTTGTAATCGCTGATCCAACCAAAGCCCATTTGCTCTATTGGAGCCGCTTCGGGTTCGGGTCCTTTGTGCGATTCAGGTGCCGCGCCGTGTGCTTTACCAAATGTGTGTCCGCCAGCCGTTAATGCGACAGTTTCATAATCGTTCATAGCCATTCTTGCAAATGTCTCACGAATATCTCGAGCAGAGCCAAGTGGATCTGGGTTACCATCGGGGCCTTCAGGGTTTACATAAATTAGTCCCATTTGCACTGCTGCTAATGGCTTTTCAAGTTCACGGTCGCCAGTATATCGATTATTCGCTAACCACTTGTCTTCTGTTCCCCAGTAAATATCTTCTTCAGGTTCCCAGATGTCTGTTCGTCCGCCACCAAATCCAAAAGTAGGTAACCCCATCGATTCTATTGCTACGTTACCCGTCAATATGAAAAGGTCAGCCCATGATAGTTTGTGACCGTACTTTTGTTTAATTGGCCATAACAGGCGACGTGCTTTATCTAAGTTGCCATTGTCAGGCCAACTATTGATCGGAGCAAAACGTTGATTACCATTCGCTGCGCCGCCCCGACCATCACCTTCACGGTAAGTGCCAGCCGCGTGCCAAGCCATTCTTATCATGAAAGGACCATAGTGTCCGTAATCTGCTGGCCACCAGTCTTGAGAATCAGTTAATACGGCTTCAATATCGCCTTTAAGTGTTTTTAAATCTACACTATTAAACGCTTCTTTGTAGTCAAAGTCAGCACCCATTGGGTTAGCTTTAGTGTCATTTTGATGAAGAATTTTAATATTGAGTTGGTTTGGCCACCAGTCAATATTTTTAGTGTTATTACCGCCTACACGTGTATTAGCGCCGTGCATTACTGGACATTTTGCGCTTGAATCTGCATTATTATTTTGCATAACATACCCCTTGTTGCTTGAATCAATGTTTTGATTGTATGATTCCACACTAGAGCAAATAGCTATTATTAGACAATGAATTTTTCTGTTCGACTCAATCGCTTATATTAAATTAATTGAATAGCGCTTGAATTTGAATCTATCCTCAGCACGTGGCAAACTAATTTATTGTCAGGATGACCACTTGAGAGCGCAGTAGATAATGTCTAAAGTATCTGATGACAATGAATCCAATAATGGGTGCAATAACAATCCGCTTCGATTTATCCAATCAAGTTTTGGTGACCACAATGTTGTCAAAATGGCCAGTATCCAAACCCTTTGGAGTGGTTACGGTGAAATAGCGCGATATTTTGTGCCGAGTATAGATAATTCAGTCATCGTTAAAATAGTAACGCCACAACTGCAAAGCAATCATCCGAGAGGCTGGGATAGCATGCGTTCTCATCAGCGAAAACTTGATTCGTACGTCAACGAGTCTATTTTTTACAAACAGTATAGCCAACACACTGATAGCTTATGTCGCACACCCTTGTGCTATTTTTCATTCACCGGCACATCTTACGCTATCGCTGAAAATCAACAAAACACAGTAACGAGTCTATTGATTATGGAAGATTTAGATCAAGCTGGATTTATTAATCGGTATGACGAAGCATCATTAAATACAGTAAAATTGGGTATAAGGTGGTTGGCTTATTTTCATGCTAAATTTTTGAATCAAGCGTTGAATAATGTTTGGCCTATAGGCACTTATTGGCATTTAGCCACTCGCCCTGATGAATTTGCGAAAATGCCTGAAAGTGAGATCAAGAGTAAAGCTCATGTAATTGATAATGCGCTCAACAATGCACGTTTTCAAACCCTGTTACACGGTGATGCAAAGTTAGCGAACTTTTGTTTTTCTGCAAATGGGATGGACTTAGCAGCAGTCGACTTTCAATATGTCGGCCGTGGCGCTGGTATCAAAGACGTGATGTATTTTCTGGGTAGTTGCTTAAACGAATCTGAGTTGACGTTATATGCAGATAGGTTGTTAGAAGAATACTTTTCAATATTGAAATTGGCGGTTGAGCATTACCATGTTGATACGGACTTTGCTGCGCTTGAAGCCGAATGGAGAAAGTTGCTTCCTTTTGTATGGGCAGACTTCGAACGCTTTTTAATTGGTTGGGCAACCGAACATAACAAATTAAATGGCTTCATGAAAGAACAGACTAATATCGCCTTAGCGAACTGTTAAGCGAAGCAGGTTGCTATTTTTTCAGCATCATCATGTGTATTTGAGATATGCAGTGATAGTCGAAATATATCACCGCGACGATCATAACTCACACCAGCTTTGGTCAATTTTATTGCTGCGCTGTCCATGTCATTACAACCAATACACAAACTGCCACCTTGTTGATGAAGTTCATCTTCGGTTGGCTTGATTGTCACGTTACTTGGTAAGCGCTGCAAGAGATAACGTTTTAACTCAAAATTATGCAGAGCAACCTGGTCGACACCGATGTCGAGGATCATATTGATGGAGGCAAAAGCAGTTACATAAGATGCAACACTTGGGGTTCCGCCCCAAAAGCGCCTAGCATTGTTGGCTGCAGTATAATGATTTATATCAAACTCAAACGGATTCTCATGCGAAAACCAACCGACTGGATCTGGGTTCAATTTGCAAATTTGAGTTGCTTCAACAAACATAAAGCCAGCACCAGGGCCGCCACAAAGCCATTTTACGCAAGATCCAAATATCGCATCCGCACCCCATATTCTAGCATCAACGGGAACGATTCCTACAGACTGTGCAATATCAACCAAAGCATAAGTATCATGTTCTTTTGCTAGTTCGACTAAGCTTGGAATGTCAGATTTCATAGAGGTATTTGAATGCACATGCGTAAATAAACATGCCAACACATGGCCCTTAGAAAGTTCGTTTGTCCATGCCCCAAGATCATTTGGATTGTCTTGAACGAGCACTAATTCTAGACCATGTGATTGCGCTAAACCGCCGACCACAAAACCCATGGAAGCAAACGCATCTTGATGCATTAAGACTCGATGTTTGCCTTTGTTTTTTGACAATTTAGCAATGGCAGTTAAATATGCTGAAAAACCAGAGGCTAAGTTAGGTTGCGGACAAATCTCATCAGCGGTTGCATTAATGAGGCGAGCAATTGAAGTACAAAAATCATCAATACTCTGCAGCCATTTAGGCCATGCATCGCCCCCTAGCTCCTCCCAAGGTGCCAGATAATGCTTTTGCAGCGCCAGTTTCGATACTTTAGGTAATGGTCCTACAGAATGCGCAAGCGCATAAACACCCTCGGGAAGATGAAAATATGATTTATACTGCTTGGCTTTCAAAACGCTACTCCAATAGCTGACTTAGCTGTTATGCGCTTGAATTGGTAAACATAATTCAAATACCAGAGGTATTCTTATTCCATACCAAGTCAGCGTCGTGTAATTTTTTTAAGATAAAACCTAGTTCGAAAGAAAAGTCTTCACTACATCCTTATAGTTTCTGCTGACCTTAATTTTGTCATGTTCTCCTATCATTAAGAAAAACTCGCCTTTAGTATGCGGAATAACTTTGTCTATGAACTCCAAATTGACGATAGTTGAACGGTGAACACGTTTAAATTGTGTATTATCTAACTCTATTAACATTTCTTTTAGTGTGCAACGTTTGACGTGAGTTTCACCCAGCGCATGCACACACACGTAGTCACCCGCAGCATCAATCCACTGTATGTCTTTTTGTTTTAATAAATGTATTTCGTCTCGATCTTTAATAACAATCTTACGATTTTTTATATCTGTATGTTGCGAGTCTTGGTGGCTTGAATCGTTCGCCATCCAAGTAATTGTTTTCTCTCGTTGTTGCTCTATTTGAGCAATGGCACCAATGACTTCATTTTTATTTTCAATTTTGTTGTCTAATTTGATTGAAAGACGCTCTCGTGCTCTAGCTACGGCTCGCTGAATACGCTCATCGTCAATGGGTTTCAGCACGTAATCAACCGCATGAGCGTCAAATGCTTCTAATGCATACTGTTCATATGCAGTAGCAAAAACAACCAGAGGCATTGTATCTTTTTGCAGTTGTTTAACTACTTCTAAACCAGATAAGCCTGGCATTTGAATATCTAAAAAAAGTAAGTCGGGTGCGAGATCAATAACCGCTGCTATCGCCTCTCTCCCGTTGGAGCATTGGGCGACGATGTCTATATTCGGCAATTTACCAAGCTTCGCCGCCAATAATCTCAATGCAAGCGGTTCGTCGTCAACAATGATTGTTCTCAATATCGTCATTTTTAATCCGATAATTCAAAAGGCATGTTAATGCAAGTAGAGCGTCCGCCCTCTGCACGTCGTATGGTGTTTATCTGATAGTCGTTATCGTAAAGTACCGTCAAACGTTGCTCAATATTTTCTAAACCCACACTTGTTTCGTTTCTAAAGTCGAGCGGTTTGCTATGTGGATGGGTTGCACCGGTGTCACTAATTTCGATGATCAGTCTTCCTTGATTAATACCCGCTCGCAGTTCAATGATACCACCTTTTTCGTTTTTCGATATTGCGTGTTTCATCGAGTTCTCGATAATGGGTTGTAATAGCAAACTAGGCACTAGCGCCCCTTGGGCTTGTTCATCTACTAAAAAATCGAGTTTTAAGCGGTCTGCAAATCGTGTTTTCTCAATTTCTAGGTAAAGATTTAGCGCGCCAATTTCATCTCTCAATGTGATTTTAGTGTCAGGATCATTATCCAATGAATGGCGTAAAAATTGACTTAATTGAACGGTCATCGCTTGCGCTTTTTCAGATTCTTGTATTTCAATAAGCGAATTAATCGCGTTTAACGTGTTACACAAAAAGTGTGGATTGAGTTGGTAGCGCAACATTTTCAATTTTGCATCACGTGCGACGCTTTGAGCTTCAATACGTTTGATATGCTCTTTACGGGCAGCGTCCTCAGCACCAAGCATGATTTCATGCTCGGACTGCAATAATTCATAATAGCGAATACCGTGAAATAATCCTGTCCAACATAAGAATATAAATATACTTGCGAAAAACCAGCCGCCAAACTCACCCCATACCTCATCGGCAGGCGTCAACCAAGCAAGTGCTTGCATTCTAAATATAGTCCAAATAAACGCAAAGACAAATACCATGACCATGCCAATACAAAGCCTGTATATGTAAGATTTATCCCATATTCGGTCGAAGATTTTGTAGAGTATTACGGAGAAGAATAAACCAAGGATTGCTTGCAAGAGTGTGTGTACGATATTCGCTAATGTGACTTGGCTATACCACAACGTTAAGGTAAAAAAACTGACCGTGCTAAGAAATAGCCAAAAGCTAGCTTGCCAGAACCAAAAGCGGTGTGTGGCGTCTTTTTTTATCGCCATTTTTACGGATTGATTAATTGTACTAATCATTACCTAGTTTGTTTACCTAATATTAACATATGCTCAGTTTACACATCCCAGTTGCTCATATCTATGCTCTCCATCCATTCTAGCTTTCAAAAAGACCAATCTATCTCATTTTATTTGAGGCCGGAGGCTATAACAACGCAAACTACTATTAACAAAATAATAACAGTTGTATTTTCAAGTGAACAGCAAAAATATTATTTCAAGCAACAACGTAATTGTGTGAGTAGATATGAATCCAAGGAAATTTTTATTATCAGCTATTGTGATCGGTATATTGAGTGTTCTCAACATTTGTCACGTAGCCCATGCTTCGGAGTTGGAAAGCTCGAGTCCTTCGTCAGCTGTTACAAAGGCCGGCAACATGAGCAACCGTGCGGTGGAAAATAGCCATGTTGGCGCAAAAAAAAGCAAAATGGCAATTAAAAATCAAACGCCGATTAAAGTTGAAATTATTGAAGAAGATGGCAATTATCAGTTACTCAGAGGGGGAAAGCCATATCAAGTAAGGGGGGCTGGTATTTCGTCAACTGATTTAGATAGTCTCGTTAAATTTGGTGGTAATTCAATGCGCAATTGGGCCGTTGATAACCATGCAGAACCAGCACAACAATTATTAGACCGAGCTTATGCTATGGGAATTACCGTTTCATTGTGCTTAGAGTTCGCCCGAGAACGCCATGGCTTTGACTACAATGATAAGGCCGCAGTCGCTAAACAACTTGCTGAAAACAGAGTAAGAGTTGAAAAGTATAAAAACCACCCCGCACTACTCACTTGGATTATTGGGAATGAAGTGAACTTTGATTTCACGAATCCCAAAGTATTTGATGCGGTGAATGACACCGCCAAAATGATCAAAGAACTCGATCCTAACCATCCAACAACAACAGCATTAGCAGGCTTTGATAAAAAAGCACTAGTCGCAATCGCTGAGCGAGCGCCAGATTTAGATTTTATTAGTTTTCAGATGTACGCTGATCTTCTCAATTTACCCGAATACATAAAAGAATTTGGTTTTGATAAGCCTTATTTCGTAACCGAATGGGGATCGGTTGGTCATTGGGAAGTCCATACAACTGAGTGGGGCGCGCCAGTGGAGAATACCAGTACGGAAAAAGCCAGTAATTATTCAAAAAGCTATGCGCAAGTGCTCGAACCATATGGCGGTCAGGCGATCGGCAATTATGTTTTTTTATGGGGACAAAAGCAGGAAAAAACGTCGACTTGGTACGGTATGTTTTTAGACAGTGGCGAAAAAACAGAAGCTGTGGATGTTATGACTTACATATGGAGTGGAAGTTGGCCGGAAAATCGAGCTCCTCGAATTAGTCCTATTATTCTGGATGAGCAGGACGCTTTTGATGAAATATATCTCGACGCAGGTCAAGTATACAATGCCTCGGTTGATGTAGTTGACCCGGAGGGTGATGATATTCGTTATCTTTGGAAAATCCGCTCAGAATCAAGCTCTGACAACGTCGGAGGAGACTCTGAGTATGTGCCCGAAATTGTAGATGGTGTGATTACAAATCAGGATGCTATTATTGAGTTAATAGCCCCTAAAAAGTCAGGTGCTTATCGTCTATTTGTGTATGCGTTTGACGGTAATGATAATGCAGCCCATGCGAACATTCCGTTTTACGTGAAGTAGTTCAATAAGCACTTATATAGCTCCCATCGAGGCCGTTTTATTTTTCATGCCTAGACATCGCAGAATAGGGTTGTTAGGAAATTAACGTTTTTTAGCAGTGTTCTGTTGTTATGTATTGATTGAACGGGTCTCGAGCAATCGTCTGCCAAGTGCAAACCGTGGGCGATTTTTTATTTTTTTAATGTGGTATCAAGTTGATATTATAAATAAACATAATTAAGGCACTAAAATAGCTTTAGTTTCTTAACTTTTAAATAGAGATGACTATGTCCGGAAAATATTATCGTAATCAGTGTTTAACTGCAGCGCAATTATCGGTTTCTGAATTGCAAGCAGAAGCTAAAAGACTATTAGACAGTAAGATTCATGGCTTGTCATTTAGTCCATACGTTTCGGGTCAAGCACCTGGTACTCAAATTACCGAAAAGCAGATACACGAGCGTCTGCAGTTAATTTTGCCTTACGTAAAATGGATACGCACATTTTCATGTACTCAAGGGAATGAATTGATACCCAAAATTGCAGCTGAATACGGACTAAAAACCATGGTCGGAGTTTGGTTAGATAATGATTTTGAGAACAATGAAAAAGAACTTCAAAATGCAATTGACATTGCTCAAGCAGGTCATGCAGACATGTTGGCAGTAGGCAATGAAGTAATGCTGCGAGAAGAAATGACCGAGCAGCAATTAGTGGATTACATTAATAGAGCAAAACAAGGCGCTCCGGGCATCCCAGTAGGTTATGTTGATGCATATTTTCTATTTGAAAATCATCCTTCGGTTGCCGATGCATGTGATGTCATTTTCGCTAACTGTTATCCTTTTTGGGAAGGTTACCCTGCTGAACATGCCTTAGCATATATGAAAAATATGTATACCCGCGCTGTAAAAGTAGCAAACGGCAAACCCGTCATTGTGAGTGAAACTGGCTGGCCGGATCAAGGCACCCCTGATAGAGCCGCCGTTCCTTCTTATGAAAACGCAATTCGCTACTTTGTGGATGCGTATCATTGGACGCAAGAAGAGGGCATTGATATGTTTTACTTCTCTTCTTTCGATGAAGACTGGAAGGTTGCAGATGAAGGTGATGTTGGCGCTTATTGGGGCATATTAGACAAAGACGGAAATCATAAATATGCTAAATGAATCGGCTCAATTGACTTCCCTTGAGAAACTGATGGGTCGTAAGCATGGCCAAGCTATCTGTTATTCAGGTTATAGAGAAGGGCAAAACCCAAGATCAGGCATATACCCTAGTTACGCACAAATCAAAGAAGACTTATTATTATTATCAGATTGGTCTTACCTACGGCTTTATGATTGCAGCCAACACGCCGAAACAGTGCTGTCAGTAATCACCAATGAAAATCTCGACTTTACATTGATGTTGGGAGTCGACATTGCAGCTGAAATGAGTAATCCAAATTGTCCGTGGGGAGCTGATTTTAGCGAACAACAGCTAGCGAAGAATCGTCAAGCGAATAACGATGACATCGAGCGATTAATCGATTTAACTAGCCGCTATCCTGATAATGTATGCTCAGTATCTATTGGTAACGAAGCTAGCGTTGAGTGGACCGATCATATGGTGCCAGTTGAGCGTTTAGTGGAGTTTGCACAGCGTATTAAAAGTCAAATTGCAGTGCCTATTACGTTTTGCGAAAATTATGTGCCGTGGACTAACAAGCTGGCTCCGTTGGTTAAGGAGATTGACTTTATTTCTATTCATACTTATCCGGTATGGGAGTTTCAAAGCATCGAAAATGCACTCGAGTATACCAAGCAGAATTATTACTCAGTTCAGCATTGTAACCCGGGTGTGCCGATTGTGATTACTGAAGCTGGCTGGACTACGCAATCTAATGGCTGTGGAATAGAATCATGGAATGCTTCTGATAGCTTGCAAGCTGAGTACTATCAACAGCTGTTAAGCTGGACTAACAGCGAAAAGATACTCACTTTTGTATTTGAGGCTTTTGATGAGCCTTGGAAGGGTTCAGAAGACCCACAAGAGCCCGAAAAACATTGGGGACTATTTTATGTGGACCGAACACCTAAGTTGGTTATGCAGGATATGGGCTGACAATAGCGTGGCACTCCCATGCCTTGCAATACAATAGATATCGAAATAATAGATAAAAGACTGGGTACATTATTGCGAAAGTAGCTATTTAAAGCTTCAACACCAAAATGGAACCAGTTTTATCATGTTTTGTATTATTTAGAATTACTACATTCATTACTGAATTTAGGCTAGTCACGACAATTAGCTGTTTTACTAATCATCTCCACTGGCCGTCACGACTGCGTTTTTTCGGAAAGTAAGTGATTAGAATACCAAACAAAACACAAATTACAGCCACGATACCACCGCGCGTAAACCATTCAATCATCGCAGTATTATCGGCGTTGTCTACTTTGGTTTGTAATTCGCCAGAAGCTTTTAGTGCATTTGCTAACTCACCTGCGATGCGACTGTTCTGTTGTTCGAGCGATATGTTTTGGCTTCTGACTTGTTGATGCTGTTCACGTAAAGTTGTTAGTTGTTGATTTAATGTGGCAACTTGTTGTTGAAGACTTGGCAACAACTCGCGTATTGAGCCGGTTGAGGATAAATACTGGGCTTCTATCCAGCCCTTTTGGCCATCTCTATCGACTATTTGTACAAATTCAGGTTCACCTTCACGAACAAGCACAGTAACCGGTGCACCAGCTAAAATGGTGCCTATGATGCGATAGTTGCGACTTGAACCGGTATGAATAAACACGGTTAGATCATCAGTAATGTTTGCGTTTGGCTGAAAGTCAGTGTCACCTGACTGTGCCGCATGTACTGAGAATGAAAGAATCACAACAGATAAAACAGTTAAAAAGCGAAGCATAAGGTATTTCCACTCGGACAAATATTGGGAATAATATTGTAATAGTAAGTCAAGGAGAAACTAATGCCAAGTTAAAGGGGCAAAATCAATTGGATGAATGGTGAGTTAGACAAAGCATACTAAGAATAATACGTACACTTAGTCTGCTCACCAGTTAACGATTTTATTCGTCAATTTGCCGCCATTTAGCCTAATTTCGCATCTAATAATATAAAAATTTATTGTCAATTTATATCCCAAAGTTTGGCGGTACTCTGTAGCTAAAGGCCACCTTGCCCCCCAGTATTTGTGCTAAAGAAAAGCGACAAAATGTGATTTTTTGAAGCAAAAGACATGATGTATTGGTTTTATAAACTTTAAGAAAATCAATGTCGGTTGCATAGATCATGGATGTGTTTTATCCTTTTTCTCTTAATATCGCGTATAAAGTATAAATAAACTATTAATCGGCTCACAGCCACTAAAATTGAGAACAATATATGACTGTAGAGGTAAGAAGAAAACCGTTAATAGGTCTGCTTCAAGTGGCAGCGGTAATTGTGCTGATGGTTTTAGCATTTATCTATTCGAGGGCTCCTGATCAAGCCGCAGCAGCGGAATCACCGCAAGGTTTCACCTCAGCCCCTGACAGTCTCGCTCCACTGGTCGACGTGGTGAGACCAGCTAGTTCATCCGGCCAGCTTGCTATCACATCAACAGGCTCTGTCGCAGTCCGCAGTTACGTTACATTAACAACGCAGGTTTCCGGACGGGTTGTTGCTACATCTGGTGAATTGAGAAATGGTGGTAGGTTTTCTGCAGGAGAGACATTAGTAACGCTTGAGCAGCGAGACTTCACGCTTGCTCTTGACCAGGTACAGGCAGACGTTACATCCGCGCAAGCATCATTGCGGCTGAGCCAGGCTGAAGCTTCAGTTGATATCTCTAGTTACCAACGCCTCAATCCTGGAAAAAATGTTCCACCACTTATAGCTAAGGAGCCACAAATAGCGCAGGCGATGGCACAATTGCAATCCGCTACCGCACGACGTGACATTGCGCAGGTAAACTTTGACCGAAGTATATATTCACTGCCATTTTCGGGGGTAGTTGTCGAAAGTTCTGCGGATGAGGGGCAAATTTTAAATGCAGGTCAATCCTTTGGTCGAGTTTATGCACTAGACGCAGTTGAAATCGTAATATCACTTGCGCCACAAGAGCTTGCAAAGATAGGCCCAATAGCAGAGCAAATAGCGAAGATCACTGCAGATGGTGTCACGTTTGAAGGTCGCATTGACAGGATAGCTGCTGAACGAAATTCTCGCACTCAGTTCTCACAAGTATTTTTAACAGCAAACAATAACCAGTCATTGACTCCCGGAACCTTTGTAACTGTTAAATTGAGTGGACCAACAATCGACAGCATCTTTATGCTGCCAGAAACCGCACTGCAGATTGGGCAAACTTTCTGGATTGTAAAAAATGATGCTATACAGAGCGTCTCTGCAAAGATTCTAGGGAGCAATAATGGCGAATATCTGGTGGAAGCATTTGAATTTGGAGACGGTATTGTTATAGGAAATGTACCGGGAGCCAGAGAAGGAATGCCGATCCGCGTGACAGAGATGAAGCTATGATTAACCCCAAAGATAAACAAGGCCAAGCACTTGGTTTGGATAACCATCGCGGTTTAATTGCTTATTTTGCTAAAAATCCGGTTGCGGCTAATCTTCTTATGATAATCCTCCTCGTTGGTGGCTTGTTGTCCGTACTAGGTTTGACCGCACAGGTCTTTCCGACTCTCGATACTGGCACCGTAAGCATTTCAGTTGCTTATCCTGGTGCGACGCCTACAGAGGTAGAGGAAGGTATCACTAGACGCGTAGAAGAGGCGGTGTTCGGTATCGATGGCGTTGACCGTGTTATTTCTCGAGCGTCAGAAAACTTGGGTTCGGTAACACTTGAATTAAAAGATTTTGTCGATGCCGACAAGGTTCGTGACGATGCAGAGGCCGCAGTACAGCAACTTATCGACTTTCCACCAGAGGATGCAGAGCAACCTAAAGTAGTTCGTGCTGACACGCTGTCAGATGTATTAACAATAGTTGTTAGCTCCGAAATGGGTGAGCGCGAACTTAGACGCGGCGCCGAATTGGTTGAGCAAGAATTACTGGCATTACCTGGCGTATCCTTGGTGTCGCTGATCGGCGCGAAGGACTATGAAATAGCTATCGAAATCAGTGAGGACACACTTCGACGATATGACCTTACGATGTCACAAGTGGCAAGTACGATCCGTCGTTCTTCAATTAATCTTTCCTCAGGCCAGATTCAAACCCAAGGCGGCGATATTTTGCTTCGCACCAACACCAAGCGTAATTCTGGCGAAGCATTTGAAAATATAGTACTTCGCGCAGAACCAGATGGCAGTGTGCTGCGAGTATCTGATGTAGCGACTGTTCGAGATGGATTTGTTGACGTAGACCTTATCAATCAATTTAATGGCCGAGATAGTGTGCTGGTAAAAGTGCAAAAATCTGAAGTTGAGGATGTGCTCGCTATTGCGGCTGAAATAAAAACTTTTTTGCAAGGTTATACACCACCACTTGGCATTGATGTTTCTGTTTGGAATGACCAAACAGAAACGCTCGAAGATCGCATTGGCTTGTTGCTGAGGAACGGTTTACAAGGTTTTGCTTTAGTTTTCCTTTTCCTTGTGATCATGCTGGATTTAAGACTTGCCCTCTGGGTTGCCATGGGAGTTCCCATATCATTCTTAGGTGCATTTCTGTTTTTCGATGCCTTCGACGTAAATATAAATATGATATCCCTGTTCGCCCTGATTATTGTGCTGGGTATTGTTGTTGATGATGCTGTGGTGGTTGGCGAAAGCATTATTTCTGAACAGGAAAACGGCAAAACAGGTATGCAAGCCGCGATGGACGGAGTTAACGCTGTAATTGGTCCGGTCATGGTGGGTGTTTTAACTACAATGGCCGCATTTGCGCCACTACTCTTTGCAACAGGGACATTCGGTCAAATCCTAGGTGTGGTGCCAGTAGTGGTTATTCTGGTACTTACTATGTCGCTAATTGAGGCATTTTTTATTTTACCCTCACACCTGGCTAACGGACAAAAATGGAGCAGGTGGCCTCTCGACAAAATACAAAATATTGTAGCGATAAGAGTTGACCAATTTCGCACCCAAATCTTAGCGCCCGCGGTGTCTCGTGCAGTTCGTTTCCGCTATCTTACACTGGCGGGGGGGATAGGTTTGTTAGTGCTAGCGGGGTCGTTAGTAGGCACAGGTGCAGTACGATTCATATTTTTTCCTGATCTGGAGGCAAACTCCGTTCGAGCAACCGTTGAATTCCCTATTGGCACACCGTTTGAGTTAACGAAAGAGGCAGCTAACCAAATGGTCAATGCCGCTAATACAGTTAACGCCCGTCTCGATGGTGCTGCCTTCGAATCGATTAGCGTCACTATAGGTGGACAAACAAGATCAGGCGGTGGACCGGGCGGCGGCAGTCGAATGACAATAGCTAGTCACATAGCGTCCGTACAAATAACGTTGGGACCTGAGCCTCCAAGAACACGATCAGCAAAGGAATTGGAGCGATTGTGGCGAGCCGAAGTTGGTGATATTCGCGGTGTTGAGCGACTCTCCTATACCGCTGATTTTTTTGGTTCCCAAGCCGACCTAGAATTTGAACTTGCCCATCAAAATAGCGAAGTACTTGACCAAGCTGTTGACAGTTTAAGGGCTAGCTATGCAGGTATTGATGGTGTCTATGAAATCCAAGATTCAAACAGCATTGGTAAAAGGCAACTTGATATTAACTTAACTTCCATGGGGGAAGCCGCCGGACTAACTCCCACTGACATAGCGAGGCAACTGCGCAGAAACTTTTTTGGCGAGGAAGTGCAGCGCATTCAAAGAGGTCGCGAAGAATTAAAAGTAATGGTTCGTTACCCTCAGAGTAACCGTAGCTCAATTACGGATTTGTTTGATGCACGGATCCGACTAGCTGACGGCAGCGAAGCTCCTCTTTCTAGCGTTGCTCAAGTTACAGAGTCAAGAAGCTTGTCTGCTATTAACCGTATTGACGGTCTGCGAATTGTCTCAGTTTCAGGTCAAGTAGATGATACGGTAACGTCGCCAAATTTGGCCAATGCAGCCATATTGGAAAAAACTGTGCCAAACCTTAAACAGCAGTTTCCGGGGTTACAAATACGCCAAGCCGGAGCGGGGCGTGAACAGTCAAACGATCTCTCCGCCTTGGGCCGATTGACTCTCGTTGCCATACTTATAATTTTTGCGCTAATTGCATCGCAATTAAAAAGTTATACACAACCACTCATCATTTTAGCTGGCGTGCCTTTTGGTGCAGCTGGAGCACTAGTGGGGCACTTCCTACTCGGCTACAACTTGTCGTTTATTTCTATTTTCGGAATGGTGGCGCTTAGCGGTGTGGTAGTTAATGACTCACTGGTGTTGTTGGACCGTTATAACAAACTGGTTGAGGATGGTTGGGAGAACGCCAAAGCGATTGTAGAGGCTTCCAGGCTCAGATTTCGTGCTATATTTCTGACCACTGCTACTACAGCACTTGGCTTAACTCCGATGCTTTTCGAAACAAGCACACAGGCGCAATTTTTGATCCCTATGGCGGTAAGTTTGGCAACCGGTATAGTGTTTGCCAGCGTTATCATTCTATTTCTGATCCCTGCACTGGTAATGATTAGGGAAGATATGCGACCTAAATCCAAGAGAACCGAAACGACGTAAGCTGGTGGCTGGCTTTATTTTTGAGGATAAGAAAAATTAAGTAAATAGCTGATATATTTAAAAAGCATTGATTCTGCTGGGTTTCAAGATACCGAACTAACGATTTGAAATATTCCGGTCGCATTTCGGATTTCGCAATTGCGGTAAGGTGAGGTAGCTATTGTCCATGTAGGGCAACTCTGAACTAACCTTCTCTAAATATAGGCAATACGCTCGCTAACGGGCGCAGTATTAACCTGCGCCTGAAACATTACTTAAGCATCTATTTGGATACTGCTTCAACGGCTAGCTTAGGCGTTCTGTCGGAGCGAAATACACCCCAATTTTTTTCTGCTATACCGTCTGGTTGATCGTCACCCCCTTTCCATTTTTCGTCAAAAGCTTCAAAATAGAAAGACACAATACGATTGTCTTTTAGCCATTGTCGATAAGCATCAAAGAATATTTTCTGCGCTTCTTCATTGGCCTCTCCAATAATAAGACTCTCATCGCCATTGCTGCTGACAGAACTAGTCGCCCAACCGGATTCCCCAAGAACAATCTGCTTATTTGGGTGTAATACAGCAATATCATGATACGTTGTTTCCGTCCAAGAAACCGCATTTTCAAGTGATTGTGAATTCCACATAGCGTAAGCATGTAAAACAATATAATCAAGTGCTTGTGCTATCTCCTGACTCCACGGTTTATTCCAAAAATTATAATCATCGGCAAGTGTCACTGGAACGTCTGTAGCAGTCTTTACTTTCTCAACCCATTTTAAATACGTCGGAATATCGCTCAGTTCTAGTTTATGCGCCGACCAATCGACAAAAATTTCATTACCTAAGTTGATGCTAACAACAATATCTTTGTATTGGTTGGCTAAACGAATAACTTCCGAAATTTGCTGCTCATTTTCTTCATCGCTTTGAGTGGACGATAGCCAAGCTCCTTGCATCACCTTTACTGGTAATTTATGTTTCTGTATGGTCTTTAATACTTGTTCACTAGCAGGATCAGCTGCGTACATGCGGATAAGGTTCCACTGCACTCCTTCGTTAGTGGTTAAAATAGTCATGTCTTCAAGAATATCTTGTTCAGATGATACGCTTTTCTTATCTGGGCTTTCATTGTCACGATAAGAACCATACGCAATACCTAATCCAATCCATTCTTCATTTATTGTGGGTTCAAAGACGGGTTTGGTGTATAAAGATTTGCTGTGTCGCTCGGTCATTTGGTGCGCCTGTAAGTTAAAACTAACCAGTACTACGATGCAGGTAATAGCAGATAATAATTTCATATAAATTTACTTTAAACGTAAAAACAATTATCTAAGTACAGCAGTTGTTGCATGCTATTAGCAAGTTATTTGAGTTTAAAAGGACTTTATCTGGGTTGTAGGGGGTCTTTTTGTTGAGCTTGGATCGACTGATTTTACTTTTATATTGTTCAATGTATCTATTAATCTCATCATTTTGTCCAACCCAACACGTTAAAAGTTCAAGTTACCGAATTACCGTCATTTAATTTAGAAAATGCAATCTAAATGGCATATATTTACAAACCATTTACAAATGCCTTTGAATAAATATATGTCGCATTACGATACCGCAGCAAAAGATCGAATTCCATTTGGTGAAAAAGCCGCTTATGGAACCGGAACATTAGTACTCAATTTGTTACCTGCTGCGTTAGGTATATTTGCATTCTTTTTAATAACAGCATTTGGGGTAGACCCAATACTCGCTGGTTTGTTAGGCGGCTTACCCCGCTTGTTTGATGCTATAACTGACCCTATCATGGGTTTTATCACAGATAATACAAAATCCAGATGGGGTAGACGCCGGCCTTACATAGTAGTGGGGGCAATTTTAAGCGGCACTTGTTTTGCTTTGTTGTGGCAACTAGATCCTGCTAACTCTCAAAACTATACATTTTGGTATATCTTGTTATTTTCGATGGCCTTCACCATCGGCAACACTATGTTTGCAACCCCCTTTGTTGGTTTGGGCTATGAAATGACCTCCGACTATAAAGAGCGCACTCGTCTAATGGCAGCCTCGCAGTTTATGGGCCAAATCGCATGGATGATTGTGCCGTGGTTTTGGGTGATGATTGCCGATCCTGATTTATTTGACAGTCAGGCACAAGGCGTTAGGCATCTGGCAATATATGTTTCAGGCGCTTGTATCATTTTAGGGATTGTGCCCGGACTGTTTTGTAAGGGAATTGACAGCTCTCACATCGACAATAGAGCAGAGATTTCATTTAGCACGCTTTCAAGTAATGTAATGGGAATATTTAGAAGTATTGGCCAAGCATTCAAAAATGCTGCCTTTGTAAGACTGTGCGGCGCCACTTTCTTTGTATTCAATGGTTTTCAATTAGTAGCCTCCTTTAGTTATTTTATTATTGTGTTCCATATGTTTGATGGAGATTACGGAGCAACGGGTTCTTGGCCTGCATGGTTTTCTACTGTTAGCGCTTTTGTTACCGCTTTTCTTGTCATTCCTATCGTCAGTTGGATGGCAAACAAATGGGGTAAACGTAAAGCCTTTATCATATCTACCGTGCTATCAATTTTTGGTTATGCATTAAAATGGTACGGATTCGATCCTGAAAACCCATGGTTAATATTCATGCCTATTCCTTTGATGTCTTTTGGAATAGGAGGCTTATTTACGTTAATGCTGAGCATGACAGCTGATGTGTGTGATTTAGATGAGCTAAATAATGGGATGCCGCGCAAAGAGGGGACTTTTGCCGCAATATACTGGCTTATGGTTAAACTAGGTCAAGCATTGGCATTGATATTAAGTGGTGTGGTACTCAAAGTTGTCGGGTTTGACGCCGGTGTCACAACTCAAACCGTTGAAACGATGACTAATTTAAGGATTGCAGACATTATCATTCCTGCAAGTACTGCAGCGTTAGCTATTCTGATGATGTGGAATTATGATATTACCGAAGAGAAAGCGCATCAAATAAAAGAGAAATTGATTGAACGTCGTGGCGACATATAACGTTTTTAGCCAAATAGTCAGCTTCATTAAACTCGGCCCTTATGAGTTAATCAAGCTCGCGGTGAGGGTACCGCTTATTGCTGCTTAAATGCAGCGGCGGCTGATTATCGACTCACTTTGCCTTAGTAATAGTCCGTTTTATCTTGTTTTGATTGTAATCATCTACCAAATGATTAACTTCAGCCGATTGTTCACTACGTTAATGTTTGAACAATCGGTAAATTGACTAAATTGGATTCATATGAACAACGCTCGCTACAAAAATTACACACTCATATTTGTATTTTTACTTCTGGTCTCAGTAGCCGCTTGCAAACCCAATTCAAACGATCCTAAAATCCAAAATCAAAATTCAACAGTAAAACTACATCCATTTGAATTGTCGGTCGTCGCGGCATTCAACTTTGGTGGTCCTGAATATAAGGGTAGCGATGGTGTTTTATATTCAGCAGATATACTCAATATGAATGCCACGATAGAATCTTCAAAGGAGATCAAGGGCAGTCAGGATGCCGCTTTATTTGAGACATATCGACTTGCAACAAAAGCAAACAAGCTAACATTTCAGCTTCCTGCAGATAATGGCCAGTATGCCGTTAGTTTTAAGTTTGCAGAACCGGATAATATAAAGGTTGGAGAACGCACATTTGATATTAACGTAGAGGGTGAAACGGTCATTGCAGGCTTGGATGTTCTTCTTGCTCGCGACAATAATATGTTGTCTTCGTTGGTTAGAACCGTCACTGCTATCGAGGTCACAGATGGCATCTTAAACATCGAACTTATAGCAATTACTGGGCAGCCTTTAATACACGCTATCGTAATTCGTAAATTACTTAATGACCCACGCAATTGGCAGCTTATGTGGAATGATGAGTTTGAACTCGATGGCCTACCTGATCCCACTAAATGGCAACATAATATTTGGCCAGCGGGTAAAGTAAATAGCGAAGATCAGGCTTATACCGATAAAGCGAAAAACGCTCGAATAGAAGATGGTATGCTAATTATAGAAGCCCACAAAGAACAATTCAAAGACGCGGAATATACATCAGCTAGGCTGCATAACAGTGGTAGTGGTGATTTCCTCTACGGCAAAGTAGAAGTGCGGGCCCGAATCCCATATGGTCAAGGCACATGGTCTGCCATATGGATGCTGCCCTTAGACCCCTATAAATATGCAACTTCATGTCAGCCTAATGAAGATTGGCAAGGCAGTAGAACTTGTGATGCGTGGCCAAACTCGGGTGAAATAGATATTCTTGAACATGTTGGATATGACATGCAAGTCGTGCACGGAACTGTTCACACTAAAGCATATTATTGGGTAAACGGCGAACAGCGCAAAGCGAGCGTTGAAGGACGTAATGTTGAAAAGGAGTTCCATTTGTATTCTATGGAATGGAGCCCAGAACATATCATTATCTCGTTTGATAATGTTCCCTATTTTTATTATCGGAATGAAGGGAGCGGATGGGAAGCGTGGCCATTTGATCACCCTTACAACTTAATTTTAAATCTTGCCATAGGCGGTAATTGGGGACGCGCTGGCGGCCCAATCGACGACTCTATATTCCCTTTAAGAATGGAAGTAGACTATGTGCGAATCTATCAATTGGCAGAATAAGAACAAAAACAGCCTAATTAACAAGAGAGTTTGAATATGGACAACAAGTCACTTAGTGTTGACGCTCAACCAGATAGCACCGTCAATGGTGCCTTTGTGCAAATGGATGGCGACACCTATTACAAAATTAGTCATGTTGACCAAATGGCCCCATTTTTTATCAGTGTCGTTTCTGATCAAGATCATTGGTTATTTGCAGGTTCTACCGGTGGATTAACCATGGGTAGAGTGTCTCCTGAAAAAGCGGTTTTTCCTTATGTTACCGTGGATAAGTTATACGAGAGTACACCGCATACAGGTCCAAAAACCATAATTAAGGTCATCCAATCCAAGCAAAAAAATGTGTATTGGGAACCTTATAATCGCGAGCATGATGATAGATACCATGTGACCCGTAATTTGTATAAAAATCTATTGGGTAATGTACTTTGCTTTGAAGAAATAAATCATGATTTACAATTAGCATTTCGTTACTCTTGGCAGTTTTCGAGCGAGTTCGGTATCAGCAGACAATGCAAATTAGAAAATCTGTCTGAGCAAACTTGTAGCCTTGAAATAATCGATGGTTTACAAAATATTCTTCCTGCGGGCACTCCTCTTTTTACGCAGTCACAGTCGAGTAATCTCGTTGACGCTTATAAATGGACAGAAGTAGACCATGAAACTGGATTGGCGTTATATACGCTTTATTCAGCAATTACTGATCGCGCTGAGCCGGTAGAAGCGCTTCGTGCAAATACTGTTTTTCGTTTGGGTTTACCAGGTTCTACGGTGCATTTAACATCTTCAAGTTTAGATTTATTCAAAGCTGGCAAAGTGCTTGAAAGTTCAGATTATAGCCGTGGTGTGCGCAGCTGTTATTTAGTGCATAGTCACGTCACATTAGCCGCGCATGGCGAGCAAACGTGGTCAATCAATGTTGACGTTGAGAAAGACCAAACGGATGTTGTGGCTCTGAAACATGCTTTGTTGAATGAATCGGTTGTCGCTGAAAAAATGCAGCAATCATTTTTAACGGGTAGTGACAAATTAGCGCGCATAATGGCATCGTCTGATGGATTCCAAGTTACCGGAGAAGACGATGTTTCTCTGCATCACTATGCAAACACGCTATTTAATGTTTTGCGTGGCGGTATTTTTGCCAATCAATATCAGGTTTCTCGTGCCGATTTACTCAAGACTCTACAGCATTTCAATCATGATATTTATGAAAGGCAAAAGGCTGCATTGAGCAATCTGCCAGAAAATGTAAGCTTAGACGAGCTCATGTTATCTGTTGAAGCGTTGCAAGATGCGCAGTTGAGTCGATTAATCTACGAATATTTACCGATTACTTTTGGCCGTCGTCATGGCGACCCTAGTCGTCCTTGGAATCAATTTGCTATCGAATTGAAAGACGACCGAGGTCAACCCCTGTTGTCTTATCAAGGTAATTGGCGGGATATTTTCCAAAATTGGGAAGCGTTAACGCTCAGTTATCCTTCATTTATTGAGTCGGTTATCGCAAAATTTGTCAACGCGTCGACACTAGATGGTTACAATCCATATCGCATCACTAAACAAGGTATTGATTGGGAAATTGAAGAGCCTGATGATCCATGGAGTTACATTGGTTACTGGGGCGACCATCAGATTATATATTTGCTGAAATTATTAGAATCTTCTAATAATTTTCATCCAGGAAAATTGGCATCGTTACTAGAGCAGTCAGTTTACAGTTATGCCAATGTGCCTTATCGCATTAAACCGTTGCACAACATTATTGATTCACCTAAAGACACGGTTCTATTTGATAATGAAATGGCTGAAGATATCGAAAAAAATATCGAGCGCTTAGGGTCTGATGGCAAATTAGTTTTAGATGCACAGGGCCAAGTTTATCAAGTTTCCTTAGTTGAGAAGCTATTTATACCGCTGCTATCAAAATTGAGCAACCTAGTTATCGATGGTGGAATTTGGCTAAACACCCAACGTCCAGAGTGGAATGACGCTAACAATGCGCTAGTAGGCCAAGGTTTGTCGATGGTCACATTGTGTTATCTGAATCGTTATTTGTCGTTTGTAAGCGACTTACTCGCATCAATTGACGATAAAAATAAACAGTTTGTCATGACGACAGAAGTTGCCGAGTGGTTAACAGGAACGACACATATTCTTCAAAGTGCGAGTGCGCAGATAGAACAAGGTCCAGTGTCCGCAAGTTTACAATTTTCTACCTTGCAGAAGTTAGGTACATTAGCTAGCGAATACCGCGCAAAAATGTATCAGCACGCAGGTAATTATAGTAAGCAAACTGTGAGTATAGATGAACTCAACGCGCTACTTTCTAATGCCAAGCCATTAATAACTCGCAGTATTGAAGCGAATTATAGCGATTCTGGTTTATACCATGCTTACAATGTACTTAGTATTAACCAAAAATCACTAAACGTTAGTCATTTGTACGACATGCTGGAAGGGCAAGTGGCAGCGCTTAGTTCAGGGGCTCTTAGCGCTGAGAGAGCGGTCGAGATTATGGATACACTTTACGCGAGTGAGATGTATAGAGAAGACCAAAAAACGTTTATGCTGTATCCAGATAGAAAACAGCAAGGGTTTATTAGCAAAAATTGTGTTCCTAAACATGATGTCGCTAATCATGCACTGTTAGCTGGTATGCTTGCAAAGGGCGATAATCGCTTGATTAAACTCGATGCGCTGGACAACTATCGCTTTAATAGCGAATTGACCAACGCTAATGCTATAAAACAAATTTGGCCTAGAATAGCCAAAGAGTATCCAGATTTAGCAACTGACAGTGCATTAAATACGATGCTAGATATTTATGAATCTGTCTTTAATCACAGTGCCTTTACTGGCCGCTCTGGCGGTATGTTTGGTTTTGAAGGATTAGGATGTATCTACTGGCACATGGTATCTAAACTGTTACTTGCAGTTCAAGAAGTTGCAATAAAAAGTGTTAATCAGCAAGGTAAATCAAATACATCCCAGGCACTGATCGCGCACTACTATAATGTACGAGAAGGTATCGGCTTTAACAAGACACCGGAAGAATACGGCGCTTTCCCTGCAGATCCTTATTCGCACACACCAAAACATGCTGGCGCACAACAACCGGGTATGACTGGCCAAGTAAAAGAAGAGCTACTGACCAGAATGGGCGAGCTAGGCTGTTTTGTGACTAAAGGTAAGGTTAGTTTCAACCCGTTCTTGCTAAGAGCACAGGAGTTCACCACGCAACCAACAACGTTCCGTTATCTTGATATCAATGAAGCATGGAAGACAATTGACCTCGATAGTGGAAGTTTAGGCTTTACATGGTGCCAAGTGCCGATTGTCTACTCGATAAGTAATGATGCTGATGCTCAAGTTACGATCTATTCTGAAGATGGAGAAAAGTATGCTGTGAAGGCAAACGAACTTAATTCAGAGTTTAGTCAAATGCTCTTTGCTCGTTCAGGAGGAATTGTTAGAATTGATGTATCTGTTAGTCGTAATCAGCTTTACACCGAAAGTTAGGTAACACGATACTCAGCACAACTGCCATAGAACTAATGGCAGTTGTGCACATAACACATTCGACCCTCTGCAAACATTTAATCACTATAAGGTGTGGATGTACTGTTGCGTCCACACCTTCTTTGAAAAACACTATGCCAATAAGAGTCAGTATCGGCTTTTATAAATCAAACGTAACTTAACTAGACCAATATTAAACTTTACGAGCGTCTAAAGCCGCTCTTACTTCGCCTGCTTTCTCTTCGGTAATTGGATACCAGTAAACCATTAATATCGCAATGACGGAGCACAATGCAGGAATGAATGCATCGAAAATACGCATTAGATAAATCGTTTCTGGGGACTGAGCACCGCCCAATGCAACATCAAACCCCGTTGCGTTTAACAAGAATCCACCCGCAGCAAGAGCGGCGGCCATTCCTAGCTTCACCACCCACCAGTATATTGAGCCAAACATGCCCTCACGCCTTTCATATGTATTGAGTTCATCCATGTCACACACATCTGCAATCATGGAGCCCATAAGCGTGAACAGACCACCAAGACCAAAAGCAATAAAAGGGACTGGCAATAACATTAATAATGGATAGTCAGGGGTGTAGCAAAACCACTTCAATACATAACCAATAACCGATATTCCGATAGCGAAAAAGAAGCCTTTGCGTTTATCAAAGTGTGTAGAAAATTTGGTTACAATAAAGATAACGCAGAAAGTAGATATAGCGGCCAGCGTGCCAGACCAACCAGCATATTCGGCACCCATTGACGTATCACCGCCAAATATATAGTAGATAATTACGTAGGACTGGAATGACGCCACCATCATAAAACCATTGAATACTAAAAAGGTAGCAGCACATAAAAATAGAAAAGGCGTAAATTTAATCGTTGTTGCGAAGCCTTTAAAGAAACCTTTTACACCAGGCGCAATGAATTGTTCACCTGGGATCGGCCCTGCTTGCACATGTCTAATTGGTTCTTTCAAAAAGATAGCGGGTAATACGCCAACACATATTGTGAAAGCGCCAATAATAACAGCCAGCCACGCAGCGCCTGCTATCATGTCATCAAATAACAGGTCATTTTGCATAAACCATAAAAACCATGGGGCAATTAAGTAGGCGATTTGTCCCATAAAGTTCTGCGTTGCCATGAGTCGGGTTCGCTCATGGTAATCTGGTGTTAGCTCATAACCCAAGGCAACCCAAGGAGTAGCGAACATTGTGTAGGCCAGATAAAAAACAAATGATCCTATAAGGAAAAACCAAAAATAGTATTCTTCACTCTTTCCTTCAGGAAGTTGCCATAAAAGTGCAAAAATGATGCCTGCCGCTATTGCACCGCAAAAAATATATGGTCGGCGACGGCCCCATTTACTTCTGGTGTGGTCGGATATATAACCCATCAATGGATCGGTAATTGCGTCGGTTAAGCGCGGCAGTGCACTCACTAGGCCGACCAAAGCTGGATTCATGCCTAGCCCTAAATTTAGGACAATAACCATGCCGCCAATAGCCGCGGATAAGAGGTTATTGATGAGGGCCCCAAGGCCATAAATAAGTTTTTGAACGAAGGGGATTTTTCCGTTTACTGCAACTTCTGTGCTCATCAATGGACTCATGTTAAATAATTGTAAATTCAACTCTCTAAAATAATGTTGCTAGGCTACTTTCACAAATAATATGCGATAGCTTGGCCTTATGCTGCGTTAAATAGGAATCTATCAAGCGGATTGGCACTAAAAGTACCAAATAAGGAAGTAGGGGCGTATTATTTGTTTAATTTTCGGCAAGAACCACAACAGGAGTGTCATGTTACCCCAACATTAGTCCACTTGGTCTTGTTTTGCTGGACTAAGCTAGTCTCATGTTTAAGGTGCTCGTATTAAGTAACCTTGGGTAAGCTGCTGGCGCAGCCGTTTGACTGATTAGCGTTTTCAACGATTTTTAAACCCAATTCGAAAAGAGTCTGTTTATGTCCCATTCGCATTTATCCAATTCGTCTATATCCAATTTGTATTCTCCTGACATTGTCCACCAAGCTAAGCAGCTATTACGCAACATGACACTAGAAGAAAAGTTGGGACAGTTGTCTCAAATTTCTAGTGCCGGAGCGCATATACCACACGATTTAGCAGATGCAATAAGACAAGGCAGGGTTAGCTCGGTTATCAATGAAGTCGATTTAGCGACTAATAATGAATTGCAACGCTTAGCTGTTGAAGAAACTCGCTTAGGCATTCCTCTGCTGATTGGTCGCGATGTTATTCATGGTTTTAAAACGATATTCCCAATTCCTCTAGGACAGGCGGCAACATGGTCGCCTGATATCGTTGAGAAAGGATCGAGAATAGCTGGGGAAGAATCGGCAACAGTCGGCGTGAATTGGACATTTGCACCTATGATTGATATTGCGCGGGATCCTCGCTGGGGGAGGATCGCAGAAAGTTTGGGTGAAGACCCTTTTTTATGTTCAGTGCTATGCGCAGCAATGGTCAAGGGCTTTCAAACTGATGATTTATCATTGCCAGGCTCTATTGCTTCTTGCGCAAAGCATTTCGCTGGCTATGGCGCGAGTGAAAGTGGGCGCGATTACAACACTACTAATATTCCTGAAAACGAACTTCGCAACGTGTATCTGCCACCATTTCATCAAGCAGCTAAAGCAGGTGTGGCCTCTTTTATGGCTTCCTTCAGTGATTTGAATGGAGTGCCTGCAACGGGCAATCAATGGTTGTTGAAGCAGGTTTTAAGAGACGAGTGGAATTATAAAGGATTAGTAGTGAGCGATTGGGAGTCGATAAAAGAACTTCAGGTACATGGTTTGTCTGCCAGTGAAAAGGATTCTGCTTACTTAGCAGCTAAAGCCGGAGTTGATATGGAAATGGCGAGTAGTTGTTACATTGATAATATTGCAGCTTTAATAGCAGAAAATCAGATTCAAGAGGCTGAAGTCGACCAAATGGTGCTAAATATTCTGCAGATGAAATTTGCGTTAGGCTTATTTGAAAATGCGTTTACGGACCCCTCAACATTACCTGAATTATTGAATGCTAAGAATCTGGAAGCGGCTAAAGAAGCGGCACAAAAAAGCTGTGTATTGCTTCAAAATAAAAATCGTCATGGCAATAGTCCGGTTTTGCCGATTAATAGGAAGGCAACCAACCGAATTGCTGTTATTGGGCCGATGGCAAACGATGGCTATGAACAATTAGGTACTTGGGTGTTCGACGGCGATGAGAAGCACAGTGTTACTTGTCTTAATGGTTTAATAGCGTTGGCGGGAAAGGGCATCGAGATAGAATTTGAATCTGTACTTGGCACTTCAAGAGATAGAAACACTCAGAATTTTGACAAAGCCCTTGAACTTACTAACAAAGCCGACGTCGCGATCCTATATTTAGGTGAAGAATCGATATTGTCAGGAGAAGCACATTGCAGATCAAATATCGACTTACCAGGGGCTCAGGTAGAACTCATTGAGTATTTATCGCAATCAAATACGCCTATTGTATTGGTGGTGTTAGCCGGTAGGCCGCTAACTTTGCAACCAATACTCGACAAAGTTGACAGTATTTTGTATGCGTGGCATCCGGGTACTATGGGTGGACTCGCTATCGCAGAATTGCTGTTTGGTGATGCTGTTCCCTCTGGTAAGTTGCCGGTATCGTTCCCTAGAGTTGTAGGGCAAATTCCGATTTATTATGCGCAGAAAAATTCAGGCCGACCGCCAACTGAAGAAAGCTTCATTTTTATCGATGATGTGCCTGTTAGAGCTGCTCAGACTTCACTAGGTATGGCGTCAACTCATCTAGACACGCATTTTTCACCGTTATATCCTTTTGGCTATGGGTTGTCCTACGCTGAGTTTGAATATCACCACGTCAACATTAGCCAACATGAAATTAAACTAGGTTCGTCATTTGTAATTACAGTAACGGTAGAAAATAAAAGTGATGTCGATGCTGAAGAAATTGTACAGCTGTACATTCGAGATTTAGTTGGCTCTGTGACTCGTCCGGTGAAGGAATTAAAAGGCTTTAAACGCTTGTTAGTAAAAGCTAACTCAAGCGTTGATGTCGTGTTTGAGATGCACACAGATGACTTGGCTTTTTATGACATTCGCAATCAATTAAATGTTGAAGCTGGTGATTTCTTGCTTGGTGTGGGAGCGGATAGTTCACTTGAACTTAATGTTCCTTTCAAATTAGTAAACTAATTCGCTAACGCTATTAGCGTTTCCTCAGGTTGATGAACATTCTGAGGAATCATACCAAATTGCTGTTTACGATAATTAAATACTTACCACTTCGCTTTTGCTTCACTCTTATAGAAGCGCCATACAAATGCAGTGCCAATAGAGTAGGTGATTGTCTTTTCAAACAACGGACTGTCTTTATTAGCTGCTAAGCTATGAAATTGCGCAGAGCCGCCAATAAATGCACGGATATTCTCACTCACTTTAAATGAAACACCTAAGCTCAGTTCTGAGCCTAAATAACCTGCTTTAGCATCATAAGCTGAGCGAGCCTGCGTAGCGAATTCAGGGGCGACTTCATAAAAATAATCATGTGTTTTTTCGGTAGCAAAAATGGCACCAAATGAAATATTAAACGCAGTCTCTTCATGTTTGAAACCACGATGCTGGTAGGATATTTGTGGTTCGAAAATAAAGCCTCGTCCTTCAATTTTACTAAAATCGGTCGAGAAAACAGCGCGAGCTTGCAGTCTGAAATCGAGTCTACCTTTGCCTATATTGGTACCTACGTTTTCGCCTATTGCATTCTTATCGAAATCGTATTTACCCAACATGAAAATCATTTGGGGACCAATTTCTCCTAAGAAATCCAGCTCAGGCATGCCAACGCGTGCTGTATTATCTTCACCGTCGCTAGGCAATGCAGCACCGAACGAAAAGTCGACTTCAAAAGTGTCATTTTCAATAATGATAGCTCTAGCACCGCCACCGTCGCCAATTCGGAAAGTTTCACCTCGATATACAACAAAGGGGATTACAAGACCAAAAACTCTTCCTTCACTTGAGGCTGGGTATTTCGGGTTATAGAAAGCCCCCCCGCCTACCCCTAACTCCCAGAGTGAAAGTGTTTCGTTAACATTGTCAAAGCCAGTTAGGCTTCGTTCCATAGGGATGTTGGCCTTGCCAACACCATCGCCTAACGAAATTCGGTTGTTTTTATCTTGATCCTGAGGGGATGTTGATTGTTTCGACGCTTGACTACCATCGCCACCATCGGCGGAATAAGCTAAGTTACTTAACGTTAGAGCGAGGATAAGCAAACAATTGAGTATTAATAATTGAAATAGAAAATTGCGGGTAATATGTAATTTTATCAATATCGCGTTCATAAGATCTACTTGCCTTTGCGCTATAGATTTGCAGCGCTGGTTCTGAATCATTCAGGTTGGCAGCATACAGAAGATGACTTTCTATTTGCCATATAAAAATGCACTGAAAACCGATTAATATTCGACATTCTTGCTAGCACGGTCTGAATTGATACGAGTGTAGACCGTAAAATGTTTATTTATTGGTGAGGCCCTTATGTGTTTACCAGAAAAATGAAACGTTGCGTTGCTCAGACCCATCCCTGCGGGAGGCAAAATGGCTGCATCAATACCAACAGTAATAGGACCTGACTCAATAATTTACGTTTTGATCATTGACTCTTCTTGTTGAGTCTTTTGTTTTTTTGCGCTTGCACAGTTGATGTATACAACAATAGATCTTTTTTTGTATCGATATCCCTAGCTGCTTCTGGCATACCAACACGGATGACAGATGCTGCATTAGCACGCAGCATCTCCCGCGCACCTTTATCGTTCTCTAGCTTCGATAGTTCAGCAAAATATGCTCTTGGGAAAATAGCGGGAGCCCCCGCGTTATTATTATAAAAAGCGGCTACAATGCTGTGAGGATTTTTCCGAGATTGGTCTAGCATCAGATTGCACTGCTTTGCGCGAATTTCCACCTGATCAGTTAACCCAATAAAAACATGAGTGACTTCGGAGCCTACATTTTTTACACCAGCGGCTATTGATGCGCCCATTCCTTGCTGCCAATTGCTTGCAATGATGGATGTTATATTTGGTAAGGCGTTACTTGCTGAAGCCGTCTGCAAATAAAGTGGTTGTAGCGCCTTTTCAATAATGCTTGAATTTGCTCCTAAAACAACCGTAATTGACTTAAATTCAGCGTGTCTCAGCATTTCTATGGTACCAATCAGCATTGGCTTGTCATCCACAATAGCAAGCTGTTTAGTATCGTTGAAGCGCTTGCTTTCACCCGCTGCAAGCAATATTGCTTCGATACAGTAATGCGTATCTTGATTGTTCATAGTTATATCCATACTGCTTATATAAATTATTGAACCGCTGGTGGACTTCGGCTTCTCAATGGGTAACTTATCAATTTATGTGCTTTTGCGGAAGTGCGGCGTTCTACCAATGATATTTATGCTTTGCGACGCAAACTCCACGTTCTAATAACGAACCTATTTATTTATGGTGTGCTAGTTCAGCAGATTACTAATTGACTTTGCGTCCGCGTGTTGGATAAAAGCATGGATCTCGGACAAAATCGATAGAGCGATCGATTCAGGAAGTTCCCCGCCTAATCTCAAACCAATAGGGTTTGCTAACGGTTTGGTCAATACGCTAGTGCTTTTTTCCTGCTCGAGCTTTGTTTCAGTAGCCCGCTCGTAGGAAACCAGACCGGCCTCTTGGAGCACCCTATCAGTTCGATGTAGCGGACCTAGCATCCCAACGTAGCTAGCAGAGCTATGTTGCGCCAATGATAGCGCTTGAGCATCTAACGTTACATTGTGAGTCATGATAACAATAGCATCGATATTCAAAAGCCATGCGTGTTCGGATATGCTATCAAAGGAGGATTTAATTATCTGCTTTGCATCTGCAAACTGTGCTTGCCTCGCATAACCCGTGCGCGGATCCGCAACGGTTACATGCCAACCTAAATTATGTGCAATTTTAGCCACTGGTATGGCATCAATACCGCCACCAAAAATGGCTAATTTAAGTGAGGGCTTTATGACATGTTCGAAAACGTTAGAGTTCGTTTTGGCAAATGTCTTTGCTTCCTGCTGTGCGGAAAACTCAGTATTACTGTCAGTCAATACAATGTTATTTTTAGGTGGACCTTCATCCATACTTTGGACATATTTACACGCCTGGTTTTGATTAATTAGTTGGCGTAATTCGATTAGTTGCAAATAGCTATTTTGCGCATTTATGGGCTGCAATAATATGCGAACGAGCCCACCGCAACCAATACCAAGTTGCCAAGCTATATCTTCCTCTTCACGCATGTCATATTGAATAATACGGTTATTACCTGACTCCCAACATTGACGTGATTGGCGCATGATGTCGGATTCCAGACAACCGCCACTAAGTAAACCATGATATTGACCTAGGCTATTAATCATCATCATAGCGCCTGGTTTGCGGTAGGAAGAGCCCTCAGTGGCAATGATCGTTGCCAGAACCCAGTCCATTTCATCGCGTTGCGCATACCAAGTGTTGAGTAATTGTTGAGTATGGTTAGCCATATGATTAGCTTAAAGCTTAGATTCGATAAGTTCGAGAGCTTCAACCAGGATAGTTGAAACGGCTTCACGTGCCGCTTTTTCATCTCTTGATTTTATGGTGTTGAAAATATCAGCATGTTTTTGAACATCTGCCCCAGGTACCCCTTTTATTTTATTGGTGTAGCGGATACTTACCCGCAATGCGGTACCGATAAAATCTGAAAGCTGAGCGAAAAAACGGTTGCCGCTTGCTTCTAATATACTGGTGTGGAACTCAATATCAGCTTCTAACGGATCGTCTAAGCCATTGTCGGCATCTGCCATTCTGCTGAGAGCGATCTCTATTTGTGCAAGTTGCTCAGCTGTTGCGTTTATAGCGGCTAGTGCGGCGGCTTCAGGTTCAATCGCAAAGCGTACTTGGGTAAATTCCTTAAGAAGAGAAAGGGAAGGTTTACTACTCAAAATCCAAGTCAACACATCGGTATCAAACATATTCCAGCTACTTTCCGGCAGCACTCGAATACCTTGTTTGGGACGAGAGGAGATAAGTCCTTTTGCCGAAAGCATCTTCACTGCTTCTCTAGTGGAGCTGCGACTCACATCGTATTCTACACACAAATCAGCTTCCGATGGCATACCTTTACCAATGGGATACTTTCCGTTGACGATAGCAATTCCTAAATCGTGAGTGAGCTGGTGAGTTAGATTATGCCGTTGTGGGCTTTTCATGTTAATGTTTCCATTTTTATAATAAATCGGTTATATCATACTTAATTTAATGTTTGAATTATCATATATGTTTTTTGTTAATATAATATGATAAAAAGCAAAAAGACGTTAACTGATTACTTGAGTAATGTCTAAGTGCTCAAAACCTGCAGAATATTCTTCAACACACGACAAATGGAGGATTGGGTGACCGATTCTATAGACAAAAATGCGACACAGTATTCAAGCCTCATTGGCAAGGTTGTCTTTATAACCGGAGGCGCAACTGGCATTGGTGCAGCAATGGTAAAGGCATTTGTCGGACAAAAAGCTAAAGTTGCTTTTATTGATATCGATGAACACGCCTCGGCAAAATTAATCAATGCGATGAAAGCTGAAAACGATAGCGCTGAGCTTTGGTATCGAAAAGTGGATGTTACTGACCCCGAAACTCTGCAACTTGCTATCGTAGAAGCGTCAAAAGCGTTGGGTAGCTTAGACGTTCTAGTCAACAATGTTGGCAACGATGCTCGCCAAGAAGTTGAAAATATCTCCGCTTATGACTGGCACAAATGTATGCAGGTTAATCTTGACCCTGCTTTTTTTGCTTCACAAGCGGCATTTAAAATTATGCAGGAGCATGCCTCTGGTAGCATTATTAATTTCAGTTCCATTAATGCGCTTATTGGCCCACAGCAGATGACGGGGTACGTGACTGCGAAGGCTGGACTAATGGGCATGACAAAGTCTCTTTCTCGCGATTTCGGTGTCGACAATATTCGAGTGAATGCTATTTTGCCCGGGTGGGTCGCCACTGATAGACAACTGGCAAGTTGGTTAACAGAAGAAGAAGAGCATAAGTGGACTGAAACTATGGCTCTGAAAAGACGCATAGAACCCCACGATGTAGCTCATTTAGCTCTATTTCTAGCTTCTGACAATTCATCCATGATCACGGGTCAGGCTATTAATATAGATGGCGGGAGAACTTAATGCACAAATCTTCCCATTTCATTGCTGTTGATTGGGGGACGAGTCGACTTCGCGCTTTTCTTTGTAAAGTCAAACCTGATGGTAGTTTAAAACTAGTCACACGCAGCGCAGGCTTAGGAGTTAGTAAGTCAGCTTTAAGTTTCGAAGAAACCCTCATGGAATGTATATCGCCTTGGGAATTTGAGTACGGCAAATTGCCGCTATTAATGGCAGGACAAATAGGCTCGAGTATTGGTTGGAAAGAAACACCTTATCTGGCCAGTCCTATTTCACCACAGGAACTGGCGAAATCATGCGTTCATTTTCAATGTAATGGTTATGATATTAGCGTTATTCCTGGCTTGAGTTGTAAGCTAGAAAACAATAATTACGATTGTATGCGCGGCGAAGAGTTACAAATTTTGGGTTGGCTGCAACTAGCAGAGCAAAACCAACTAGGGCGACATTTAGTTTGTTTGCCGGGTACTCATACTAAATGGGTGTTAGTTGAGGATGGTAAAATTAAACTGTTTAAAACGGCGTTAACGGGTGAGTTGTTTGACCTCATTGCCAATCACAGTGTGTTGATCCAAGAAAAAGCGACGGTGTTTAATCAGGAAGCGTTCAACTCTGGTGCTGCTTTTACCTTAAATAGTGAAACAGGTAGCTTGATTCATGGGCTTTTTAGTGTGCGTTCAAGACAGTTATTTGGACAGTTAAGTGCCGATGAGGCAACCTCCTATCTTTCAGGTTTGCTGATAGGTAGTGATGTTCGTGCAGCAATGAATGCTACTGAATGGAGCCTCACAAAAATGGATAAAGTGAGCGTTATTGGAGCTCCTCACCTGAGTTCTTGTTTTGCTAGTGTATTGAATTCGCAATTGATCGCTACAGAAATTTGTCAGGTAACAACGACCACTTTATTAGGGTTTAATTCTGTGTTCCAGAGTATAAATAAATTAAGTGAAAAAACCGCCTAAGCATTTTTTCGCTCTCGTAAAAGGGTTACCAGATTGACACAAGTTCAACGATCGAAAAAGGTTGGCAAGTTATTATTTAGTATCAATTCCCAATGTATTCTAGCCGAATGCGCGCTTTGGAATAGTCCAGAACAGGCTATATATTGGGTCGATATTATTGCCGCTAAAATTCAACGTTATTCGCCCAAAACGCATGGTGTTGAAACGTTTGATATGCCACATCGTATCGGTTGCTTTTCGTTTACACCCATTGAGAATGAGATAATAGCGGCTTTTGATATTGGGATAGCGCGTTATAATCTTGTAACCGAACATCTGGAATGGTTAGCTCAGCCTGAAAAACATCTAAAGACCAATCGTTTTAATGATGGCCGCACTGACCGACAAGGTCGCTTTTGGGCTGGTACAATGAATGAATCTGATGACGAAGACGAACAAGATAGAACAAACTCGAAATCGCCTGCATTAGGCAAGCTATATTGTCTCAATGCAGCCGGGCAATGTGATGCAAAAGTCTCCAATGTGTCGATTTCTAACGGTTTATGTTGGAGTAACGATGGCAAAACGCTATATCACGCCGATTCACCGAAGCGGACTATTAACGCTTACGATTTTGATACGCAAACTACGCGGCTGTCTAATGCAAGAGTTTTTGCAACGACGCAAGGGCATCGGTTTCCTGACGGTGCAATAGTTGATTCACATGATTATTTGTGGAATGCGCAGTGGGGAGCGTCGCAGGTTGTCCGATACAATCCCAAGGGTGAGATTGACTTAGTTGTTGATATGCCAGTTAGCCAACCCTCGAGCGTGGCGATAGGAGGACCAAATATGGATTGGCTGATTGTTACAACCGCTAAGCACTCATTAGCCCCTGAACGTCTAAAAATAGAACCACAATCGGGTAATATTTTCGTCTATCAATTACAAGGAATTGAAGGCGTTATAGAACCCGTTTGTGTAGTTTGAACTTATTCGCTATTAAGGATTATTCCTGACTAGCAATCCATGCTTTTACTTTACGTTCCAGCATAACCATAGGTAAAGCACCACCGCCTAAAATGACATCATGAAAGGCACGAATATCAAAATTATCACCGAGCTTTTGCTCAGCAAGAACTCGCAGTTCCTGAATTTTTATCATCCCAATTTTATAACCGGTCGCTTGTCCTGGAATAGTTAAATAGCGGCGGACTTCAGACTTTGCTTGCTCTCCGGTAATCGCAGAATTTTCTTTGAAATAGGCAATCGCTTTTTCCTCACTCCAACCCTTCGCATGTAAACCGGTGTCTAAAACTAATCGAATTGCACGCCACATTTCAGAACCTAAACGACCAAACTCTGAAAGTGAGTCCTGATAAGTACCTGGCATTTCCTTGGCTAACCATTCTGAGTATAAAGCCCATCCTTCGCCGTAGGCATTTAAATAAGACTGTTTACGAAACGTAGGTATGTTCTCCAGTTCGAGTGAAATAGCTATTTGCATGTGATGACCTGGTAAACCTTCATGATAAGCAATTACTTCAAGCTCACGTTTAGGCATTGCGGTCATATCGGATAAGTGCGCATAGTAAACACCGGGTCTTGAACCATCCGGCGTGGACGAGGAGTAATGCTGCGCTGCCCCGTCTTGTTCGCGAAAAGCTTCAACACGCTTTACGACCATGTCAGCTTTTGGCAATATACCAAAATAGTCAGGCAGTACTTTTTTAATTTTATTGATCGCTGCCGTTGCGTCATCAATATAACCTTGGCGACCTTCATCAGTATCAGGGTAATACAAACGTCGATCATCTTTGGTGTCTCTTAGGAAAACAAAAAATTCTTGTAAACTGCCTTCAAAACCAAATTCAGCTTTTACCACTTCCATTTCACTGCGCAGTCTCGTCACTTCTGCTAAGCCGATGTTGTGTATTTCGTCGGCACTAAGATTTGTTGTTGTTTGGTTCGCTAAGCGCTCGTTATAAAACGCGATTCCGTTAGGTAATGCACTAGCGCCTAGGGCTTGCTCCGTTGCATTTACTTTGTCTGCTTTCTGCCATGCAATAAGTCTTTCGTATGCTGGTTTAAAGTCATTTATGAGCGCTTGCTTAATGTTGTTAGTTAACTTATCCGCTTCGCTTTGGGTAATTTGGGTCTGTTCAAGTAATAAGGCTATTTTAGCTTGTGCGTCGGCCCAAATTGCACTGTCGTCTCCCTTGCTAAAAGGCGCACCAGTGATGATCTTAGTTGACTCGTCAATAACAGCTTCAAAGGCAAAATACGGTGGTCTTACCCCTTTTTCAGCAATTTTCTTTGAGTTATCAATAAGCTGATCAAGAGCTCTGCCAGTCGCTGATACCCTCTTTAGGTACTGCTGCATATGTTCGCCCGTTTCGACTTTATGCAGTGCAATTAGTAACTGTGGGAAAAAGCTATGAACAGCATTCATTTGTTCAAATACGTAGCTGTTATCACGAAACTCATATTCTGCGAATGCTTTCTCGCTCATGTATACCCAGAGATCATAAGATAACTTGGCGTCATCGCTTAACTTTGTATAATCAAATGCGCTTTGTAATTCGGCTAAGTTTGCTCGTTTGAGCGCAATTCGTGCTTCATAAGCTTGCTCTGAATAGTCATCTATTTCGTCTTGACGTTCACTTCGGCCTAAAGACGTTAGGAAAGTGGGGCTTAGCATCAGTTCTTGCTCGAACTTATCTTCAAACCATTCGTTTAATTTCACCGTTTCTGCAGACTGTATTGTTGAATTAACGACTGTCGATGCGCCAGGCTCGTTTACTGGAGAAACTATTGTGCCATCAGGTTTACCGCAAGCCGATAGGGCAAGACCAGTAATGATAGAAAGTGTAGCAAGTGTAATTTTGTTTTTTCGCATAATTATCTCAATTTAAAATTCCGTTTACGCCACTATCCTAACCTGCTTAATCCTTCGGCACAATTGTCCAAGTTAGTTACTCAAATTCTTTATTTAAGTTGGTGGTTTTGGGAGTGGCTAGGCGTTGGCCGTTAAATTTATAGGCAACGCCTTTTGCGCGATTATTACGTAATGTTTAAACTTCTTTTAATTCAAAAATAAGCGTCGTTTGTGGGAAACTAATTGGTAGTTGCATACCGACTTGGATCAAGGCTTGTCCACTGATTTGCTGCCCTTCTATTTTTGCTAAAATAGAGGGGGAATATTCTTTGAGATGGGTTGGCCAAATCTTATTAAACTGATATGTTTTAGCGGCATCTAAGCCGGTAAATCTATATTTTTTCGGCACAGTACGTTTAGTTTCAGTGATACTGTTGTACGCGTATAATGCTTGAGATTTGTCGCCACTCACAATACCAAAATCGATTGAATTGCCATCAGTATCCAAGCGAATCAGTTCTCCCGAGTGAATTAACGTGCGGTGTTTTTTATGCAATGCAATACTATCACTCAGTACCTGCATTTCGTGTTCACTTAATTCTCTTGGATCCATTTCTAAACCTAAGTGACCAAAGAACGAGACACCAGCGCGCATTTCTATGCTGACACGGCGTCCTGTAATGTGGCAGTCTCTGGGGCCAACATGTGCGCCCATTACTTCTGATGGGAAAAAGAATGAACAACCTCGTTGAATATCAAGTCGGTCAATAGCGTCGTTTGAATCTGAGGTCCACACGCGGTCGGTATGACTCAACACGCCATAATCGACACGCGCACCGCCGGACGAGCAACTCTCTATTTCCACTTCAGGATGTGCTTCGCGTAAGTCATCAATGAGTTTATATAGAGCATGGGTTTGTGCACTTACAGCCGGTTTCCCTAGCGCATTACCCGCATGATTTATATCGCGATTCATATCCCACTTTATATACCGAATACTGGCGTACTCATTTAAGATATCGTCAATACACTTAAACAGGTAATCGACGACTTCTTGGCGTGTTAAATCAAGAACCAACTGATTTCGAAACTGCAATTGCTCATTGCCTTCAGTTTGTAATACCCAATCTGGATGTGCACGATATAAATCACTGTCTGGGTTAACCATTTCAGGTTCAAACCAAATACCAAATTCCATGCCCAGGCTATTGACGTGATTAATTATTGGAGAAAGTCCTTCTGGATAAATAGCATAATCCACAGTCCAATCACCCAAACCTGCATAGTCGCCGCGACGCCCTTTAAACCAGCCGTCGTCGAGCACAAAACGTTCAACACCTAAGCTCGCGACTCGATCGGCCAATGCCTTTAATGTATCTACATTGTGATCAAAATAAATACCTTCCCAAGTGTTGTAATGCACCGGTCTTGGCTTAGCTTGTTGTTTTGAAGTGAGAATTTGAGTACGCACAAACTGATGGAAATTGTTCGAAAGTGAACTAAAGCCTGCTTGCGAGTATGAGCAGTAGAGCGTTGGGGAAGTATACGTTTCGCCTTGCTGCAATGTAATCTCGGAGGGCATTAGCAGCTCACCCATTTGAATATAGGTGCGTTGTTCTGGTAATAGCTCAATACGCGTTCGGTGGTTACCGCTCCAACCTAAATGAAAACCATAACATTCACCTTGGCTTTCGTTGGTATATTGCTCATGCAATATCGCACCTGGGAAATTATCGTGTGAAGTTTTGCCTTTGCGGTTTTCGCGTAGTACGGAGCCCAAAAATAAGTCGATGGTATTGCGATGGAATTCATTCGACCAACGTCCTTCAAACGACATCAACTTGGTTATATGATCGGGCATTGGTATTGTGGGGGCTGCGCAATAATTAACGCCAACAGCCGTTTCACTGTTGTTAAGTAATGCCGTTGATGTACTGATTACGTTAGTTGCTTCGTCTAATTTAAGAATATGACTGAGTGTGAGTTTGCGTGCTTCATCAAAACATTCAAAGCGCACTTCTTGACTATTTAGCTGCTCAATTTTTTTAAGCTTGCCGCCTATTGACCATGCATTGGTGTCATTATTTAGTTCAATGCCGGGACCGCCTGTAAAACCTTCGCCCATTGACGGTGAAAGTGAAATAGGGGCTTCAACAACCACCGCGCATTTTGCCTCTTGGCGAGTTAGTAATAACTGCAGCATGTCAAAAGAGGTTTGTTCATTTAAGCGCTTGCCAAAATATGCGATCGCTGGTGTATTTGATGTGCAATCAATCACCAGACTTGCATGGCGACTATCTAATTGAACAAAGTCTGATAAAGCGGTCATGTCGAATAATCCTTATGATACAGTGGTTCTTAACGCATTGATTCAGGCAACTGAAATTGATTTAAGCGATAAATAAGTTAGGTTTAGAATATATCATATAAATACGTTTATTATAAAGTCAGTATTTTTAGAATCATTATATTTTTTTCTTATGCAGGATTTTATTTTTTAGTGCGTGACCAGGACGAACTCCGGTCATCACGCCTTCTATAACAACGGGTATTCCATTTACGATAACAAAATCAATACCAGTAGAGTAGCGGTGCGGGTCAACATAAGTGGAGTTGTCTTGAACCTTAGCAGGGTCCCAAATTACGATGTCGGCTTTGTAGTCTTTGGTTAATAAGCCACGATCATTTAGATTCATGCGTGATGCGGGTAAAGAAGTCATCTTTCTTACGGCTTCGGGTAAAGTAAGAACCCCTTTTTCCCTTGTGTAGAATGCTAATACCCTGGGGTAGGTACCATAGTTACGTGGGTGTGGGCTGCCTTTTTGCCATTCTACACCCCTGCCATCAGACGCGACTGAAGTCGCGGGGTGGCGCATAATACGTTCAACATCCTCTTGCTGCATTGTATGATAAATACCACGACCACCGCCATTAAGCTGCAGCTCTATGGCGAGTTGGGCTGCATTCTCCATCGTTAGCTCTAATTCACGCTGTTGCAGAACCTGTTCGAAGGTTTTGCCTTCCAAGCTAGGGTTGCCAGAATAGCTACTTATTTGAATTCGCCATAACTCTGTTCCAGAACGTTGTTCAGCCATAATACGAATAACTTCATCACGGATTTTTTGTTGAATTTGAGGATCCTGCATCCGCTGAATAAATGCTTTTTGTCCTCCGGCCAAAGACCATTGTGGAAACAAAACGCCTAAATTTGTATTCGACGCGGTGTAAGGATATTGGTCAAGCGTGATATCCATGCCTGCGGCACGATGGATATCAATCATCTCTAAGGTTTTAACACTTAAACCCCAAGCCGAAAGGCCAGAGGTTTTATGATGGGAAATATGAATAGGAACACCAACTGCAGCGCCAACATCGATCGTCTCTTGAACTGCTTGTAGTACACCCGAGCCTTCGGATCTCATGTGACTAGCATAAAAACCGCCGTATTGATGCGCTACCGCAGCTAACTTTTGGAGTTCAGCCGGTGGTGCAAAATTACCCGGAATGTATAAGAGTCCAGAGGATAAGCCGTATGCTCCATCTTGCATGGCTGTATCAACCAAGGATTGCATGGCTTGCATTTCTTGCGCAGTGGCGTGGCGATTTTCCCTCTGCATCACTTGTCGACGGACCGTATTGTGACCAATTAATAGTCCCACATTTAGGGCGGCGCCATTCTTTTCGAGAGTAGTGAAAAAGTGTTCAACATCACCTGGACTTCCACCGCAGTTTCCACCCAGAATAGTCGTTACTCCTTGGCGAATATTATTTTCAGCGTCGGGTCGTTTTAATACATCTCGTTCAGCATGAGAGTGCAAATCGATGAATCCGGGACTCACTGCCCTGCCTCTTGCGTTAATAATAAGAGTCGCTGTAGTTTCACCTAAATTACCAATTTCAACAATAGAGTCGGCGTTAATGGCAATATCTCCCATGTAAGCATCACCTCCACTACCATCAATAATGTTAGCATTTTTGATAAGTAGGTCGTATTGCGGGCTTGGTTGATGTGCGCATGATGTTATACATACACACAGCATGAGAATAAACGTGTACTGTTTCATAAAGTTACCGGGGCGAATGGGCTAGTATAAAAATCATAAACAATAAGCACTAGCTACACAATATACACTTGCCTGTATTTGCGATTTTTGTTGCTGACCTCAGGCGCGTTTGATTGGCATAGAATTGCTTGTGAGCATTTTGCATATTT
>JBLIKA010000014.1:0-45251 GCA_047637355.1 Glaciecola sp.
TAACTCAAAAATTGATAGAAGAAAACCTAATCAAGCCAGAACAAATAGAATTAGACGTCACTGAGTCTGCTTTGATACATCATCCGGATTCATCGATAGAGGTACTAAATGCGCTCAATGAGCTAGGGATTAGTATTGCTATTGATGATTTTGGAACAGGCTATTCATCGCTTAGCTATTTAACGGCATTTCCTATAGATGTCCTAAAAATAGACATAAGTTTTGTAGCAGGAATTGGCGTTAATCCTAAACAAGAAAGCATCATTTTAGTCATCATTGATTTAGCTAAGCGGTTGTCGCTCAAAGTACTTGCGGAGGGCATCGAAACACAAGCACAGGTAGATTTTTTAGTTAAAAATGGATGTGATTATGGACAAGGATATTTTTATTCAAAACCATGTTCATATGAAGGCATCCTTGAAATTCTTGAAGCTAACAACCGCCAAGTTTAAAAAGTCTGTGCCTATTTCTAAGCATGCTGATATATCCTGCAGCCCATAGAATCAGTTATGCTTAACTAAATCAAACACGCCGTTCAGCCCTTTTAATACCAACGCACTCAGACGTTTTTATGTTTTTGGAAAATAATGATCTAAAAGTTCGGCATTGGTTGGGTATTTTTCTAGTAACTCAACGAGTTTTTTGGCACTTTCGAGCGGTTTAACACTGCTAAGTGCGCGACGTAACAATCTTACATTTTCCATATCTTTTGGATTGAGAAGTAGTTCCTCTCGGCGAGTACTACTTTTAGCAATATCTAGCGCAGGGAAAATACGTTGATCTGCAATATCTTTTGATAAAACGATTTCCATATTACCCGTGCCTTTGAATTCTTCAAATATCACTTGATCCATTCGGCTTCCAGTATCGACGAGTATAGTCGCCAGAATAGTAAGCGATCCACCATTCTCAATCTTTCTCGCTGCGCCAAACAGTTTTCGTGGAATTTCCAAGGCTCTAGCATCAAGCCCGCCAGACATTGTGCGGCCGCTACTCTTGCGTTCTGCATTATGTACTCGTGATAGTCGGGTTAGAGAATCGATAACAATCATGACGTCATGGCCTTCGCCCGCTTGCTGACGGGCTTTACGAAGGAGGTCATTAGCTATACGCACATGATGCTCATAGCTTTCATCCGTTGATGATGCGTGAACTTCAGCCGGCACGCTTCGCTTAAAATCAGTTACTTCTTCCGGTCGCTCATCAATGAGTAACGCATATAGTTTTATCTCAGGATAAGCAGTCCCCACAGCCTGGCAAAGGTGCTTTAACAGTGTCGTTTTACCGCAGCCTGGGGGAGCAACAATCAAACCTCTCTGCCCCCGTCCTATTGGTGAGATCAAATCCATCGCTCGCATAGTGGGTTCCTGAGAGCCGACTTCTAAGCGAATACATTGAGAGGGATTAACTGCTACACCATTTAAAAAACGCTTTTGTGGATCAGAATGAGGAACATCCTTGACCACCGAGTCTACTTGTTTGATGTCTTTCTTTTTATTCAGTTTCAAAGATAATATTTTTCTTGTCATGATTTCGCTTTATAAATCGAGAGTATTAGATGCTAACGCCATTGGTTCATTTTGCTGACCGTCTGAGAGGACTGTCGTCTAGGTTCTGTCGGGGGACTAGGGGGCGTTTACGTTAGCGTTAAGTTTATAAACATGAGAATAGCACAAAAAATATCTATTTTCGTACTACGTAAGTCTAACTTGCTTATGTATATAGTAAGTATGGAATATTGAATGCCAATTTTCAATTTTTTATTTAACGAATTTATACAATGTCTTCTATGAATCGCACATTTGAACACAACAAATTGGATAACCCGTGTTTCACAGCGCAAGCAAAACAGGCCAAAGTTACTAGTAAAAAAGTAGTGGGCGAAACCGTCAACAGCTTTCTGGCGCAAAAGACTGTACTTCAGCATTTGTTAAATGGCGCCACTGCCCTACTCCGACATCGAGGCTAATGTCTCCAATTTTTTCTCGATGTAGTGAAACCACGCGATTCCCGACCGAGGCGAACATCCGTTTTACCTGATGAAATTTACCCTCTGTAATGGTCAACAGCGCTTCTGTTGAAGTGATCTGCTGCAAAGTAGCGGGTAATGTCAATTGTTGCTCGCCTTGCAATTTCACGCCTTTTTCAAATGCGACCGCCACACTAGCTTTTAGCTCCTTAGACAACTTAACACGATAAATTTTAGGGCATTGACTAGTTGGCGTTGTAAGAGAAAATGACCATCGGCCATCGTCAGTAATCAAAATCATTCCAGTCGTATCCGCGTCCAATCGCCCAGCAATATGGAGCTCAGATACCTTTTCAATATCTAAATAATTGAAGATTGAGGGGTAGATTTCATCAATATTTGAGCAAATAGTGTTTGCAGGTTTGTGCATCAGAATGTAGCGAAACCGTCGAGTCTTCAACGTAACCCCATTTAGCATTATCGTATTATTTTCATGAACTTGAGCCGCCTCATTCGTGACAATTTGATCATTAACGCTAATCTCTCCTACTCTAATATAATGGATTGCTTCGCTTTTAGTTAGCTCTGTACTTTTACAAACAAATTTATCGAGACGCATTTTAGGGAACATCTAGGATATCGGAGAACATGACGTTAGCTTTTCAGTGTGATAATTGTCAACGACTCATTTTTGTTATGAGTTAGGCAAAACATTTCACCCTGTCTCCGAACCGATAATAGTTGAATAAGCCTTTGCTTTTTAAAGTAACTTTTTGTTAATCTTCAAATACATTATCTAATTAGAGACCCATATTATGCGAAACACATTCGCTTTAATTACTTCTTTATCTGTACTTGCCTGCCTATTAACAGCCGCGCCAGCTAGTGCGCAAGACAAGCCAGCTAAATCCTATAATAGAATGATACCTGTCGACACCGAGGTGGTTACCAAACACAGCGTAAAAATTAATGGCAAAAATATTTCTTACACCGCCAGCGTCGGCACTCAGCCGGTTTGGGATGATCAGGGCTCGCCTATTGCCTCATTATTTTACACTTATTACGAGCGCCAAGATGTTGATAAGCGTGAAACCAGACCTATTGTTTATTCGTTTAACGGCGGTCCAGGTTCGGCATCAGTTTGGATGCATATTGCTTACACAGGCCCAAAGATTCTTAACTTAAGTGATGAAGGTTACCCCACTCAGCCTTATGGCGTGCAAGACAACCCATATTCTATTTTAGACATTGCTGACATCGTATTCATTAACCCAGTTAATACCGGCTTTTCTCGCGTATTGCCGGATGAAGAAGGTGAAATGCCCTCGCGCGATAAGCAAAAAGAAAGTTTTTTTGGTGTTAATGCCGATATAAAATACTTAGCAGAGTGGATGAATACATTCACATCTCGCAAAAACCGCTGGCAGTCGCCGAAATACTTAATTGGCGAAAGTTATGGTACAACTCGGGTTTCAGGCCTCGCGCTCGAATTACAGAACAATCAGTGGATGTATTTAAACGGCGTTATTTTAGTCTCCCCTACTGATATTGGACTCGATCGTGACGGTCCCGTAAAACAGGCTAATCAATTACCTTATTTTGCTGCGGCAGCTTGGTATCACGGCGTTTTACCGCCCGAATTACAAACTAAAGATTTAGAAGAGATGCTGCCAGAAGTTGAAGCCTTTGCACTCGATCAATATCTACCGGCATTAGCGAAAGGGGCAATGTTAAGCGGTGATGCACGCGACAAAATGGCTGCACGTGTTGCTCATTACTCTGGCATTTCTAAGCAAGCCGTTTTGGATAATAACCTAGCACCAAGCACCCGGTATTTTTGGAAAGAGTTACTGCGTGACCAAAATCGTACTATTGGCCGTCTTGATTCGCGCTATTTAGGTATAGATAGCAAGCGCTCAGGTGACAGCCCTGATTACAACGCAGAACTCACATCTTGGTTGCATTCATTCACACCCGCGATTAATTATTACCTGCGCGAAGAATTAAACTTTGTCACCGATATAAAATACAATATGTTTGGCTCTGTGCACCCTTGGGATAGAAGTGATAACAACACTGGCAAACAATTGCGTCAGGCAATGGCACAAAACCCATACCTAAATGTGCTGATCCAATCAGGTTACTATGACGGCGCGACCAATTACTTTGATGCGAAATACAATATGTGGCATTTAGATCCAAGTATGCAAATGATCGACCGTATTGACTTTAAAGGCTATAGAAGTGGTCATATGATGTATTTGCGCCGTGTCGATTTAGAAAATGCAAATAATGATATACGTGACTTTATTCGTAAATCTGATTCCCAAGGTAAGCCGGCCGAATATAAATTAAAACAATAAACAAGTATAAAAGTTATCAGATTGAACAATTTGACGTGGCTTCCAACACAGTGCAATGTTTTATATCCATTGCACTGTGTAATTATAAAAAATTTCTCAGGTACTGCTAATCAAATTTTTTGATGCTGCGCTTTCGCATGAGATACGTGATTATTTAATAAGCATTTTTATCTGTAAACGCTCGAAAAATAGTAAAAACAATTATTTTAGCGTCCATCCAGAGCGACCATCTGCGTATGTAATCAAGATCGTATTTAATGCGCATTTGCATTTTTTCTAAAGTGTCTGTTTCACCCCGCCAACCGTTAACTTGCGCCCAACCGGTTATTCCTGGCCTTATTTTGTGGCGCAACATATAATAATCTACCGCTTTTCGATATTCTTCATTATGAGCGTCAGCATGAGGACGAGGACCAACCACTGACATTTTTCCTTGTAACACGTTGATAAATTGCGGTAGTTCATCAAGCGATGTTCGACGCAATAACGCACCAAGCTTTGTAACACGTTTATCATTTTTGGTTGCCTGAGTAACCACTTCAGGATTTTCTGTCACTGTCATAGACCGAAATTTATAGACTTTGATCGGTTTACCATTAAGACCATAACGACTTTGCTTAAAAATCACAGGCCCTTTTGACGTGAGTTTAATGGCAATAGCTATTATTACTAAAGGAATAGCTATGAGCAGTAAAATAACACTCGAAAGAACAATATCTTCTATACGTTTAATCAATGCATAGGAACCGCGCATCGGATTACAGTAAACACTGATGGTTTGAATTTCGCCACAATGTGCCATCGAAGCACTCATAATGCTAAACATAAATAAATTGGGCACCAGTTGAACATTAACCGTAGTATTACCCAATAAGTGTAATATGCTCGATATGCGCTTTTCAGCCGATAAAGGCAAAGCAATGTAAACCACATCAAATTTATTTAATCGTGCATCATCAGCACCAGTATCAACATTACCATGAAGCAGTCCACGATAGGTTTCTGGCAAACGCTCTGGTAAACGATCATCATATATGGCCGTTAAACGATAGCCAGATTGAGGATTTGCCAATATCTCATTTGCAAGTTTTTCACCTTCGTTTGTTAAGCCGAAAATAGCCACGTTACGTGTGTTCATGCCTTTACGACGTATATGGCGTAAAAATAATCCCACAAAGCTTCGCCAGAGAACCAAAAGAAAAGCAGTCAACACAAACCAGACAGAAATTACTCCTCTGGAAAACTCCATCCCAGTTTGAGTCAAAAACAGATACAGTAAGATAACAACACAAGCCAGCATCCAGGAACAAAACGTATAAAAAATAATTTCTTTAAAAAAGCCATCGCGCCATGATCGATACAGCAAGAGCATTTCAGCGGTGATAGAAAAACACGCTATCGAGATGAGGAAAAGTACAAAAAAGTCTTGCGTGTATTCAACTTGAAAAATTAATAACGCTATTGCCATGGCAAGCTTGATGAATGCGACATCAGAAAGCCTATAAAACGTAGCAAATTTATTGAGATTATCTTTGATAAGACCATTTTGTTGAAGCATACATTGACTTCCTTGTATGTATATAATTTATATCTAATGCGTTACGTTATTTACCTTGATGGCTTTACCATCAACATTAGTAGATGATAATTGCATATCGAACTAATAGATAGTGTTGACTGAATATGAATCGAACAATTCATCTTTAGAACAAACACCCTAAATCGTAATGCGTAGTAAAAAAATAACAAATTTGAGGGTAATTTCGTATCTAAACACTCTTTCAACTGATTTCACTCCTTGCGCCCAATGGTATGACTTCTTCTTGTCTTGTTTGATACTTCGTTATAAATTTACGTTGAATACTCATCCTCTTTTCGTAAATCACAGTCTTCTTCTTTAATGTCAAAAGCGCCTTAAACCACAAGTAAAAGGATAAAACTAATCTTAAAGCAACATAAATAATATTACTTTTCCTTTATCGACCGAGGATACAAGACTATTAGCACAAAAACATATAGATATTCAAAATAAATTATTGACTAATTTTCATCCAGTAATATACTGTACATATAAACATGTATAATCATATTGAGGTGATTTAAATGAATACATCTAATTATTTACGTAAAAATACTATTTCAAAAGCTGACTTTCCAATCGGTATAAAAAACTATGCAGATATATATCCAAGGCAATTAATAAAAACGATATCGACAGGAATAAAAAGTATTGATCTGTTAGTTAAGCGCTATTGTGTTTGCTTAAACAGCGATGAAAATGAATTAGCAGATAATGCATTTCAGAAGTCATTCATACTGTATGGACAGGATCAAAGGCTAGATTATGTAAATTTGCCCCCTTGCATGTACATGATCATTGCCGAAGCTGATGCGAAAACAAAATTTGTTATTCATCGCTTATACTTGCCATACAAAAATGGCGTCCGCTTTGCTACCTATTTGCTCAATGACGATGGTGATGTCATTGAAAGCGTATGTTATCAGCGCAATAGCAAATATTTACGGGCTTTTAAAGTAATCAGAAAACAGATTATTATGGCTAATGATGCTGTCGAAGTAGAAGCTGCCTAGCTCATTTTAATAGGGTGCAGTTAGCGCGTTTTAAGATTAGAGAAGGTCAAGTTCCCTTCTTTACTGGCGGTCTCATAGCACGCAGAGATCTAAAAACAAAAAGCCCGCAATTAAGCGGGCTTTTGAATGTTAACGATAACACCAAATTAAAATTAGTTAAGTTTTTCTTTGATACGTGCAGACTTACCTGAACGTTCACGCAAGTAATACAATTTAGCGCGACGAACAGCACCACGACGTTTCACTTCAATAGAAGAAATTGCTGGGCTGTGAGTTTGGAACACACGCTCTACACCTTCACCACTAGAAATCTTACGTACAGTGAAAGCAGAGTGTAGACCACGGTTGCGCTTAGCGATTACTACGCCTTCGTATGCCTGAAGACGCTCTTTCTCGCCTTCCTTTACTCTTACTTTAACAACTACAGTGTCACCCGGGCCAAAGGCCGGGACATCAGTCTTGAGCTGTGCTTGCTCAATTTTCATGATGATATTTTGACTTACTTTACTCATCAGATCCTCTCATCCTAGTTAACTGTCATCCTGCTGCAACTTCTGCTCACATTTAAGTTGAGTCAGAATTTTTTGTTGCTCCTCAGTCAGAGCTAGGTAATTTAGTAAATCAGGGCGTCTTTCCAACGTTCTTTTTAAAGACTTTGTAAGTCGCCACTGCCTAATTTTTTCATGGTTGCCACTTAGCAACACACTCGGTACTACTTCCCCATTTAACACTTCGGGCCGAGTATAATGAGGACAGTCTAGTAAACCATTAGTGAAAGAATCTTCCACCGCCGATTGACTATGCCCCAATACATCTGGCAACAATCTCGATACAGAATCCATCAACACCATCGCTGGTAGCTCGCCGCCACTTAAGACGTAATCCCCAATCGACCATTCCTGATCAACTAGAGCATTAATAACTCGCTCGTCAATACCTTCGTATCTCCCAGCAACCAATATAATATTAGGTAGCTGAGTTAAAGACTGAACCGCAGTCTGGTTTAGCGTTTGACCTTGTGGTGTTAAATACACAACCAAACTATTTTCACCTAATGCAGCTTTTGCATCAGATATTGCGTCTGTTAATGGCTGTACCATCATCAGCATTCCGGGCCCACCACCATAAGGGCGGTCATCAACAGTTCGATGTTTGTCGGTGGTATAATCGCGAGGATTAAAAATATTCACCTGTATAATGCCGTTTTTTACTGCTCTGCCAAACACTCCTTGATTCAAGAAGGGTTCAAACATTTCAGGAAATAACGTCACCACACCGAAACGTTGGGTAGGTTGCATTAAAAACCTGGATCCCAGTCCACCGTAATAGACCTAGCCTGTTTATCAACACTCAACACAACTTGGTCGTGAAGAAATGGTAATAAACGTTCTTTTTGACCGAATGCATCGTTGTTTTTTGCCTTCACAAGCATCACATCGTTTGCACCTGTTTCGAACATGTCCTTAATGACACCCAAATCGTAACCTTTCTCGGTTACAACTTGCATACCAATTAAATCCTTCCAGTAAAAGTCATCCTCTAACTCAGGCAAAACTGAAGTAGGAACCGATATCTCAGCATTTTTAACCTGCTCAACATCGTCTCTTGATTCAATTCCAACTAATTTAGCAACTAACCCATTACCGTGAGCTCTCCACTCGTCAATTTGTATCTCTCGATTATCGCAACCACTGCCGTTTAACCGCCAAGGCGCATAACCAAATATATCTTGCGTCACTTGTGTAAAGCTGTTTATTTTGACCCAACCTTTAACCCCGTAAGGAGCACCGATTTTGCCAACAATAATTGTGTCAGACGCTGAACTCATCTTTACCTCAAATAACTACAACAAAAGTGCTATTAAGCAGCAACTTTTGCATCTTTTACCAAGCGAGCTACACGGTCAGAAACACCTGCCCCCACGCCTACCCAATACTCAACACGCGCTAGGTCTAAACGTAAACGTTCAGCTTGACCTTGCGCAGTTGGATTGAAGAAACCCAAGTTTTCGATGAATTTACCGTTGCGTGCACGACGACTGTCTGCAACAACTACTTGATAAAATGGACGCTTTTTCGCGCCACCACGCTGTAAGCGAATAGTAACCATATATGCCTCAAACTCATTGTAGCGTTACCGTTAACATACCTAGATTCCCGCTACGCTGGAAAAAAGGTGACCGAATTATACGTTTCATTGCTTATTTTGCAAGGGATTTGTCATTAAAAAGGCAAATGGAGTAAGGGCGTCGACTCAATGTTGATTTTATTTTTTATTAAGCATAAAAAAACGGGCCTAATCAGCCCGTTTTATACTCGTATTAATGGTTTTTAGCGAGGGCCGAAGCCACCGCCCATGCCGCCTGCACCACCAGCTCCACCAGGAGGCATCATTCCACCCATACCGCGCATCATTTTCTTCATCCCGCCGCCTGACATTTTCTTCATCATTTTTTGCATTTGCATGAATTGTTTAAGCATCTTGTTTACGTCTTGAATTTGCGTGCCTGAGCCCATAGCAATTCTACGTTTCCTCGACCCTTTGATAACATCAGGGCGCTGACGTTCTGATGGAGTCATTGAATTTATAATGGCTTCCATTTGCGTAAACTGCTTGTCATTCGCTGAATCTTTGATCTTTGCCGTCATATTCCCCATTCCCGGCATTTTATCCATCAGCGACATCATGCCGCCCATATTTCGCATCTGCTCTAACTGTTCTTTAAAGTCTTGAAGATCGAATCCTTTGCCAGTCTTCATTTTTTGAGCGAGTTGCTGAGCTTTGTCTTTGTCTACTTTGCGTTCAACGTCCTCGATTAAGCTCAGGACATCACCCATGCCCAAAATACGACTTGCAATTCGCTGAGGATGGAACGGTTCTAAGGCATCTAGCTTTTCGCCCATACCTAAGAACTTAATTGGTTTACCTGTAATGTGTTTTACAGATAAAGCAGCACCACCACGGGCATCACCATCCGCCTTGGTTAATATAACGCCAGTTAACGGCAACGCTTCATTAAATGCTTTAGCTGTATTCGCCGCGTCTTGACCTGTCATGGCATCGACCACAAACAGAGTCTCAACAGGCTTCACCGCTTTATGCAATTGTTGAATTTCGTTCATCATTTGAGTATCAACAGCAAGGCGACCTGCAGTATCCACAATCAAAACGTCAATAAACTTTAATTTCGCTTGCGCAATTGCTCCTTCGACGATGTCAATTGGTTTTTGTAGCGCCGATGAAGGGAAAAATTCAACCTCAACTTCTTCAGCCAAAGTTTGAAGTTGCTTAATAGCGGCCGGTCTATAAACATCGGCACTCACTACCATTACTTTCTTCTTTTCACGTTCTTTCAAATATTTTGCAAGTTTACCGACACTTGTGGTTTTACCTGCACCTTGCAAACCGGCCATCAAAATAACGGCTGGTGGCGTTGCGGCAAGGTTTAAACCCTCGTTCTGAGAACCCATAATTGTTTCAAGTTCACCTTGAACAATTTTAATCAGCATTTGACCTGGGTTTAGACTTTTAGATACCTCGATACCAACTGAACGCTCTTTTATGCGCTCGACGAAGTCTTTAATGACCGGCAGTGCCACGTCTGCCTCAAGCAACGCCATGCGCACTTCACGCAACGTCTCTTTTATATTGTCTTCGGTTATTCTGCCTTTCCCACTGATGTTTTTGAGGGTTTGGCCCAATCTGTCTGATAAATTCTGAAACATATTAATAATTTGATTTCGCGATAATATGTCTAGAGTATACAATACTTATGTTGCGCATATCGATACTGTTTTGCTATAACGGTATCAGGATTCTAATTAAGGTTAATAATGGATTACACTTTTGCTATCTATGTACCTACGCTATGTCTATATTTATGGGCGGGGGCAGCGTTGTCCAAGGCTTTTTTTTCGCCTCATAATCAAATAAGCAAATTACCACATTATTTACTTTATGCAGCGACACTAGGACACTTAGGGTTTATATTGACCTCTAACCTGAATAATCAATCAGAGCAATTAAGCATCACCCAAGTGGCGGTTTTGCTCGCTTGGTTAGTCACGGTGACTATGTTGGCTGCCAATGCATATATAAAAAACTTAGTGTTCTTACCGGTTGTCAGTTTATTTTCAGCGTTATTTATTACCTTACAAATATTTGTACCTCATAGCACGGGGATACATATCGATATGAGTTTTGGGCTAATTAGCCACATCATAATGAGTTTATTTGCATTTGGCGTTCTCAGCATAAGCTTTCTGTATGCCTTGCAGCTTGCTTACATCAATTACCAGCTAAAGCACAAACAGATATCGCTAGCAAACAACCAACTTCCCCCCCTCCTTAGTGTTGAACACATTCTGACGAAATTAATGATAATAGGCACGGTGTTGCTTGCTATTGCTTTGGCTTCAGGATTTATATTCATACCCAATATGTTTGCTGATGGTTATGCTCATAAAACAGTTTTGTCTAGCCTTGGATTTCTCGTCTATGTCTTTGCCTTAGTGCTTCATCACTTCTCTGGGCTAAAGGCTCGGGTGCTAGTAACGTTTAATTTGGTAGGTGTTACGCTATTGACACTGGCCTATTTCGGAAGCCGATTTGTTCGTGAGTTTATCTTGTAATATCATACAAATTGGATTTCTCATCGCGTGACTTTATTAAGACTAGATACTCACTTTTGAATAGTAGATAATGGGATTAATCAACGCTTTTTTATTTGTTTACAAATTACAACGAGGAAACTTTTAGTTGGACGCTATTTCCACCCAAACGCTCTTTATTATTCTTGGTGTTCTAATCGTCGTTTCAGCCTATTTTTCAAGTTCTGAAACTGGGATGATGACGATTAATAGATACAAGTTAAAGCACTTAGCCAATGAAGGCGACCCTAGAGCTCTGCGCGTCCAAAAGCTGATCGACAGACCAGACAAATTAATTGGACTTATTTTAATTGGTAATAACTTGGCAAATATTGCAGCTTCGCTGATAGCTGGCATTATTGCCTCTCGTTATTTCGGTGAATTTTACGGTACGATAGTAACTACTTTTGGCCTAACGCTTGTCATGCTGGTATTTGCAGAGGTAACACCAAAAACGTTAGCTGCAATGTATCCTGAAAAAATCGCATATCCTAGCTCACTCATTTTACTACCTTTATTATTTCTATTTACTCCATTTGTAAAACTAGTCAACGGATTTACCAATATTATTTTAGCGATTTTACGGATTAATCCAAATGACGACAATGGAGATTCATTGAGTCGTGAAGAATTGCGAACCGTCGTATACGAGGCGGGAAATCTAATTCCTAAGAAGCACCAAGATATGTTAGTAAGTATCTTAGACTTAGAAAAAGTAACTGCAGAAGATATAATGGTTGCGCGAAGCGATATCTATGCAATTGATATCAATGACGATTGGAAAGATATTCAAAAGCAACTCACTCATTCACAACATACTCGGGTTTTGCTATACCGTGACAGCATTGATGATGCAGTTGGTTTCATCCACGTTCGCGACGCACTCAGGTTACTATCGAAGGATCAATTCACCAAAGCGACTATATTGCGCGCGGTTAAAGAGATTTATTACACTCCTGACACTACGTCTCTACATACATTAATGTATAAATTTCAATCGGTTAAAGAACGAATTGGCTTAGTAGTTGATGAATATGGTGATATCCAAGGGCTGGTGACGTTAGAAGATATATTAGAGGAAATCATTGGTGATTTCACAACCTCTATGTTACCTGACTATAGTAAAGAAGCGTTAGAGCAGCAGGACGGAAGTTACTTGGTTGACGGCAGTGCTAACATTAGAGAATTGAACAAAGAAATGGATTGGTATTTTCCGACAGAGGGACCAAAAACGCTCAATGGTTTGATATTGGAGTACTTGGAAGCGATACCTGAAAATAATATCAGCGTTCGACTAGCAGGTTACCCAGTAGAAATTGTTGATATTAGTGGCAATATGATAAAAACAGTCAGGATTTTACCGCTTTTTTATTCATCTCCTGTAGAACAGGATGCTGCAACGAAGCAATAAAGTGACAAATGCATTAAGTAGAGTTATCTGGGGGGGGGCGTGATTTTAAAAGGAATACATTCGGCGCTTTTTCAACTCTTTTATCATGCGCACGCCGCTTAAATTCCTCAACCTTTTTATTGAGTGAATGTAATTTTTGTAGAATGTCTTGGAGTTCTTCATCGTTGTCAATATCAGCATCTTGAGCATGTTTCTCAAGAGTTTGATATAACGTTAATGGCAATGACTTTTTTGACATGTGAGCAGTCTGCGTTCTTCAATTACTAAGCGATAGTTATGTATCGGTAATATTAAGAAATACTAAATAACTGTTAGTCAGGAAAACTATAAAATTTTTCATAACTGGTTTTTAAGTTTTATTAGGACTACGTAAGGCTTTGGTAAAATGCTAACTGGCGACCCGATGAACGCTTCAAATCATAATTAATCATAAGAACGTCAGCGGTGTCAAAAACACGTGCATTAAACCCGTGACAAACTGCATCACTTAATAAACTCACCAGTGGCATGTGACTAATCACCAACAGGCAATTAATATTATTATCTTGCAACAACTCCCCATCAATTAAATCATGCACTTGTTTGGCATTTCCATCAGGAGTTACAGCAGAAGTTTGGACCGTATTCTTAATTGGTATAAATTGTTGAACAGCGCCTAAAGTTTCAACCGTTCGGACATATGGGCTCGCTAACGTCAGATCAACTTGCCTCAATTGAGTGTGTTCACTTAGCTGCTTTGCCATCCACTTTGCCGCATGCTCAGATTGCGTGACGCCAAACCTTGTAAGATGTCTTGATTGATCATCTCGTTTATAAGACTCTGCCTCGCCGTGACGCATTACAAATATAATCATGAAATAGTTATCTTTTTAATGAATTTTTTTCGCAAATGGACGCTAACATTTTATCAGGTCTGTCTACAATAGCGATTTAGTATAAATTTAACGACAATAGTCGAAATTCCTTTACAACTATTCTAATTACAGGTTTTATTACGATAATAACTACAAGGAAAAACATTGCTCCTATCAAGACTAGCAAATCGAGATTATTTAACAAACGAACTTGAAAATGGTTTCGAGTACGTATTGATAGCGTGCCCTGATATAAAGAAAGCCTCTGTTTCGATATCAGTTGAAATGGGACACTTTAGTGACCCAGAAGAATGCCAAGGCTTGTCGCATCTAATGGAACATATGTTGTTTGCTGGTAGCCAAAACTACCGCGATGGTAACTTCTTAAATCAGCTACTTAATACCCACGGTGGTTTTGTTAATGCATGGACCTCTTCAGAGTCTTGTAATTTTCATTTTGATTGTCCGTTAAATCAGTTTTCACAAGCGTTAGATATACTTATAGACATGCTTGCACAACCTGCATTAACCATTCAGGGTATTTCACAAGAAGTTGATGCTATAGAAGCTGAATTTTCTATGCGGAAACAGGATGACGTGCGACGCCTGTACGACGTCCACAAGCAAACTTGCAATACCAAACATCCTTTCAGTCGATTTAGTGTCGGCAACAAGCAAATATTTAGCCAATTTACAAAGGAAGAATTACAACAAAAATTACGTAAACATCATCAGCAGTATTTTGCTGCACCAAAAATGAAAGCTTGTTTTGTTATTCCTACAAAAATGGCAAATGATGAACTCATCACTTTCATTGAGTCAAAGCTGGTCACTTTTAATAAAAGCGATGTCGCTCATGTTCCAAAGAGTTATCCAGAGTTATATTTGCCAAGCCATAAAGGATGCTTGATTGAGGTCAAGCCTTACAAATTCGCACAAAATTTGATGCTCACTTTTTGCCTTCCTAATGTTTCTCAATATTATCGAAGTAAGCCTATTCTATTGATTACCCATTTGATCGAGGATGCCTCAGAAAACACCTTACAACACTACTTAAAACGAATGGGATTTATTCTCGATTTAACTGCTAGCGGCGGTATTGAAGGTGAAAATTTTCAAGACATTAATATTAATCTACGATTGACGGACTATGGTTTGAAACATACCGAAAAAATCATGCAAGTCATTATGCAATGGTTAGATTTTCTTAGAGATACAGGGATCGAAGAATGGCGATTTGAAGAAAAATCGCAACAATTAGCTCTACAAGTTCAACACACAACTCCCCCACTAGGCTTAGATGAGGCTGTTCTTCTCGCCTCTAAACTACACAAGCTTACCTTGCGCCGGGCACTCGAATCTAATGTAGCTATGGACAAGTTTGACGAAGCCGTTTTTACGCAATTCCTTAGCTATTTCATTATCGAAAATTTGCGAGTATTTTGTATTCACCCTCACGCATTTTGTGACCAACAAACAACTCAATATGAGGTTCCGTTTAGTGTTCGAAGCTTACATTTCGATATCCAAGAAAATAAATTACTGGTGCTGCAGCTACCGCCACGAAACCCCTACATGAGCGATAAATTCGGGTTAGTAAAAATAGAAATGCAAGCAACCAAAATAAAAACGATTAAAAGTTCCGATTTTTTATTAAAATTTTCGCAAAATCATCAATTTAAAACACCAAAAGGTGATTGTTATCTTTCGTTAGAAAACCCTAATATGATAGGAACCGCACGTAATATTGCTATCAAAAGGCTGTGGATTGCTTGTTTGAACGAGCAGTTAAGTGAAACATATAACGGGGCTGAGTTGGCTGGAATACACTTCAAATTGTACGGCCATCAAGGTGGTATGACACTGCACACTAGCGGTTTTTCTAATCGCCAGTTGGTGTTATGCCAAGAAATCCTCAGTTTTATACAGAACCTTCAAATAAAACCAGCAATATTCATCGTTGTAAAACAAAAGCTCATTTCCACCTTAAAAAACACCTTGTTGAACAAACCTGTTAATCAACTATTTGCTGACATTAATATCGTTATACAAGAAAATACATTTAGTCAAAAATCCATATTAGACGAAGTTGAAAAGTTGAAATTATCTGAGTTAAATCAGCAAGCTGTAACTTATTTTAAGAAAATACATATTGAGGGCTTAGCTGTTGGCAACTGGACTTTTGCACAAATTAACTCCTTTCATACCAAAGTAATTGAATGCTTTAAGGATATGGATAAGATATTAAAATCAAGTCGGAATATTGCTAAAATAGCGCAAAAAAGATTATGTATACAGCATAATCAGACACACAAAGAACATGCGATTGTTGTATATTTTCAATCGCCATCTAATAGCAATGCGAACCGCGCGCTATACATTGCTATTGAAAAGCTCCTATCGCCTATATTTTTTGATGAGTTAAGAAATAAACGAAACTTAGGTTACTTGGTTGGCTGTGGTTATTTCCCGATTAACAGGCATCCAGGTTTAGCTGTTTATATTCAATCGCCTTCGCATTCTAGCGATGATTTATATGCCGCAATGACGGAGGTAATTGATGAGTTCGTGCAAAATATTACTAAATTCGAGCCTATGTTCGATAGTTTTAAAGAATCATTAAAAAAACAATTTAGAACATTTGATGAAAATACAAATCAGCTAGCTCAGCGTCTTTGGATGGATTTTGATGAATTAAATGAATCAGTTGAAAGCAATAAAATGGCTGACGTTATTAATATTTTAACATTTGACTTATTTAAGCAAGGTTGTGAGCAATTGACTGCCGCAACATGCAATGGAACAGCGGTGTTTATTACTAAACCCAAAGCAGAGTTTAGCAAAAGGTTTGTTGGCTTCGAATTCATTGATGATCCAACCACATTCAAGCAGTTGGTAACGTACCAATAAGACGGAGCTAAATACGAGTGGCCATTTCAATTAACGCTTGCTAAAATGGTATAAATCGGCTATTTTTCAAGCGCGTAATAATAGTTCTGTACGTATTTTAGGCAAACGGTACCTAACAATTAATAATGCCTTGAGAGAGCGAGGTTTTTTCGGCATCCTTAGACAATTTCAAATAATAATAATAATAATATCAGGCGGTAAATTTGTGACTCTTGCCTTTCTCCAGAAATGGCTGATTTTAATCATGCTTATAAGCATGCAGTTCCTGCATTCAGCAACTGCAAGAGTCTCGACCACCCTAAACTTTGAGCACCTCTCAGCTCAAAATGGTTTCTCTCAAAGCAAAGTCACGCAAACTATTGAAGATAAGTACGGATTTATTTGGATTGTCAGCAGTGATGGTTTAAGCAAGTACAATGGCTTTCAAAACCGACTATTTAGCGCTGATGGCTCAGTACCAGGTTCAATTCCAAGCAATTCTGTAAGCGGCATCGTCATAGACGATCAACACAATCTATGGATAGCAACAGATCAAGGCTTAGCAAAGTACCACTACGAAACGGACAGCTTCTCAACCATCAATAGTGAAAATAGTATCATTAAAGCAAATGAGATTAGTTCGATCGCGAGTGCATCAGGAAAAGAGATCTATTTTACAGTGCAAAATTCACTCTACCGCTTGAATGCTGAAAGCCAAAAAGTGACACAGGTGATTAGTCAGTCGCCCTTCCCACAAAATATAACCTACATTAAAGATGAAAATTCTAGAATATGGATGAGTTCTGCTTATTCTGGCATTTTCATTTTTGACAAAATTTCAGGGCAACTATTCGATCTTACGCTTCAAAATCCATGGAATTTTACGCTTCCAAACGTAAAGATAAACAAAATTGAAGTGGTCGGAAACAAGTATTGGATTGCGACAAATAAAGGGTTGATAACTCTCGACTCAAGCACCAACAAACAACACAACCTATCACAGGATGTTAATTCAGATTTACCATCCGATGTAATCAATGATCTCAATTTTGATGGTGAAAGTCTTTGGGTTGCGACTAATAGAGGTTTGGCTATTACCGATAGAGATTCCAATATTCAAACGGTCATAAACCACAACAACGCTTTTTCAAGTGGTTTGCAAGACAGCAATATAACAAATATATTTATTTCGAGAATGGGTACGGCCTGGATTGGCACAGCTAGTGCTGGACTGCATAATTTCCATCCCGCTTCTAGCCCGTTAAAACTTTTTAAACCGGTAGATGGCGACAAGAAAAGCTTGTCGGGCCGACAAGTTATCGGATTCGCAAAGGACAATGAGCAAAGTATTTGGGTCGCAACTCGGCTTGATGGTCTAAATAAATTCAACCAAAAGCAAGGTTACTACACACAGATTCCACTGAATATTTCAGCAATGATAAACGGCATCAAAATCGATGCTGATAACAAAATATGGTTAGCCACAAGTGAAGGCATTTATAGTTATAGAATTAATGGCGAAAGTGTAGAATTCGAAAATCAAATCCATGCAACTAAATCCTTTGAAGCGTTGGAAATATTTAATAATAAACTTTGGGTTTGGCATCCAGAGAAAGGCCTATCGACCTTTAATCTCAAAACTTATGAAGAAACATTTGTTAGCTTACCCAGTGATATTTCGGTGGCAAAGCCTGTATTTACTGATGACAGAAACAAAGTCTGGCTACAAACAAATGTAGGCGTACTGATCAGTGATAACGGCAGCAGCCAATTCAGTCGCCCTTCTGGCTTAGAAGAATTTGGTAAGTTAAATATTATTCAGGTTTACAGCCACCAAGATGCCTATTGGGTAGTTACTGAGAATCAGGGTATTTTTAAACTGGATAAAGTAAGCTTAACATTACTGAAGCAACTCAAAGGTTTGAACGATAATGCCACTTCTGATATTCGCTCGGCGATTGGAGTTGAAAATAGTATTTGGTATGGCAGTAGACAAGGAATTTATACGGTAGACCTAGATTCTTCGAGTATCATTAAGAGACGTTCCAAAAGCGCATTAAACTTTAATGAATTAGGGCGTGGCGCGATTTTAGCGACAGCGGATGGCAACCTACTGATTGGTGGTTCAATCGGAATTCACTATCTTAAAACCAAACAGCAAAATATCAATAAGTATGACCAGCCTGTTCAACCCCAGTTTATAAGCTTTTCGGCTCCAAATAAAAACATTGAAGAGACCACATTAGCGATACCTGCATTTATGATGAATTCGTTTACTATGGCTCACTCTGAAAGTCGTATTAATATTGAGTTTGGTGTTATTAACAGCATTAACCCAAATGCAACTGAATATCGCTATATTCTTGAGAATTTAGATAAAAATTGGACTTATACAACAACTAACCGTTTAGCATCATACAGCTATTTGTCTTTTGGTAACTATGCTTTCAAGGTACAAGCACGCATCAATGGTGGCGAATGGTCGCAGCCGAATGCACTCGCTATTTCGGTGGAAAAACCTTTTTGGCTAAATACACGTGCACTAATCTTTTACGCTTTCTTTATTATCTTCTTAGGCGTTTATCAAGTTAGTAAAATGAAGTCCCGTAAGAATCGCGACCAAACCTTAACAGAAGATGTTGAACGTTTAACTCTCACGCTGTCTTCAAGTGGAGACGAATTATGGGATTGGGATATATTAAGTGGTCAAATTTATCGAGCGAATACGTGGAATACGATCGATTTCCCACAAGACAGTATGCGCAGTCATACTACTTATGAAAATAATGTGCACGAGAATGACGTTGAACGTTTAAAACAGTCTCTTGACGGCCACTTAGAAGGGAAGACACAGTTCTTCGAGCTCGCCTACCGGGTCAAAACCTTTGCTGGCGATTGGGTTTGGGTATTGGACAGAGGTAAGGTTGTAAAGCGTGATTCTCATCATAAAGCGCTACGTATGACTGGTACGCTGAAAAACATTAATCATCTAAAGCAAGCTGAAGAGCAACTTAATTTATTTAAAAGTAGTTTTGAGAACATTACAGAAGGCGTTTTCATCGCGGATAATGAGTTTAAGTTTATGTCGGTCAATAGTGCCTACTGTAATTTTACCGGTGATACGGTTGAGAAAGCATTAGTAAGTAAATTGTCCTTTAGTCAATATCCTGAAGCTTTTACTGAAGAAGTTAAAAAGACCCTAAAGCATAAAGGTAATTGGTCTGGCGAAGTTGATGCTGTTCGTACAAATGGCGAAAAATATCAGTTGGAAATGACGATTGACGCTATTCGCAATGAAGACAATCATATTAGCCATTATGTCGGGGTGTTCTCTGATATTAGTTCACGTAAAAAAACTGAAAAAGAATTATTAAAGTTAGCTAATACAGACCCATTAACCAACTTACCCAATAGGTCATTTTTTCAAGCAAGTCATGAAAATTTAGTGCGCCGCGAGACACCGCATGCTCTTATTTGTCTCGATATGGACAATTTTAAACGAATTAATGATTCTCTTGGGCATCAAACTGGCGACTTATTAATTAAACAAATTGCGCGTCGTTTACAAAAAATTACAACGTCTAGTTCTACTACTTATCGCTTAGGTGGGGATGAATTCAGCATGTTGGTTGAAGCAACGGCAACTGTTCATCGCATTTCCCATATTGCACAAGACATACTTGATACTCTTTCACGTCCGTTTTATATCGCCAAGCAGGAGTTTGTGTTGGGTGTAAGTATCGGCATTGCAACCTACCCTGAAGATGGACCCAATCATCAGGAATTGCTAAAAAATGCTGACACCGCTATGTATTTTGCTAAAAACAATGGTGGTAGTAATTATCAATTCTTCAGTGGTGAAATGAATAAAAACGCTGTTCGCCAACTGCAGATTGAAAATTTAATTCGGTTTGGTATAAAGGAAGACTTGTTCAGCGTCTTTTATCAGCCAAAAGTCGATATTGCTTCAGGTCGCATGGTAAGTATGGAGGCATTAGTTCGATTCGAGCATCCTCAGAAAGGAATAGTAAGCCCTGGGCAATTTATTCCGTTAGCGGAACAAACAGGTCAAATTCTAGAAATTGGTGAGCAAGTTTTAAGGAAAGCCTGTATCGACACCAAGCGTTGGGTTGATGCCGGTTTATTTACTGGCCGCGTTGCCGTAAATATATCAGCTAAACAATTTGAATTACCGGACCTTGACGATAGAATTGAACGTATATTGAAGCAGGTTGGCTTGAGTCCATTACACTTGGAGTGCGAGATCACTGAGGGTACTTTGATGGAGAACCCAGAACAAGCCCTTAAAATGATGCAGCGTTTGCGTGAACGCGGCATCCACTTAGCTTTAGATGACTTTGGTACTGGCTATTCTTCACTTGCTTATCTGAAGAAGTTCCCGCTTCACACGCTAAAAATAGACAAAGCTTTTATAGATGATATTGCGACAAGCTCAGTTGACAAGCACATGACCGAATCAATTATTAACATTGCGCACAACCTTGGCTTGAAAGTTGTAGCCGAAGGCGTTGAGCATGAGAATCAGTTGGAAATATTGAAGCGCTACGACTGTGAAATGCTTCAGGGATACTTGTTTAGTAAACCGGTTAGCGCAGCTAAATTTGAGCAGTTATTAGTTGAGGGCCGAAATATGAAGAACTTGTTAGAATCAAGAAAGCCTAGCCCAATTCGGCCAGGTGTTAGAATTGCCAAACGCTAACGCGGCTTTATAAAAACAAATTAAGTACGTAAGTAGCAGCTATCAAAGCCAGTTATTTTACGAGGTTGTACGGTTTTAAAAATAATAAACATAGGCAATAACAACGGCCCCATTATTATCCCACCTATTAACCAGCGTTTTTTACCCGTAACCATATTTCGACTGACTATTTACAACGGCTGATTCGCTTTTGAATAAGCGCTAAATCGATACTGACTTATATCAAACTGCTGTGAAAATAAGCGAAAAACTCGCTATATGATATAAAAAAACCGAGCAAAGGCTCGGTTTTTACATTTAATAACAACAACTTAATAAAACGTTGCACCTTTTTCACGCATAGTTAACAACAACTCAGCTGGCTGATACTTGTCTGAGTAAGTTGCAGCGTAATGTTCTAGTCGATTGACCACATGTGCAAGACCTAAAGTGTCCATATAACGGAAAGGTCCACCCAAAAACGGTGGAAAGCCAATACCAAAAATAGCACCAATATCACCATCACGTGGACTTCTAATAACCTCTTCTTGTAGACACAATGCAGCTTCATTGAGCATCATCAGAACGCATCGTTCTACCACTGTATCATCTGAGAATTTTGTCTCTGGATTAACCCCTAGTAGTTCATAAACTGAATCGTCAATATCTTTACCCGGCTTCTTCGCTTTATAATCGTAAAAACCAGACTTATTTTTCTTACCCTTGCGATCATTTTCTAATAACTTATTAAAAGCTTCAGGTGCATTAAAGCGCTCACCAAACTGTCCTTTCAAAATTGGGATAATTTTGGTACCTACATCAATACCTACCTCGTCCAGTAATTTAAATGCACCAACAGGGAAACCAAACTTAGTCAACGCACGGTCAATCGAATCAAGCGGTTGGCCCTCTAAAGCCATAAAGCCAGCTTCACTCATATAAGGTGCTAAAATTCGATTAACATAAAAGCCGGCACCGTCTTTAACAACAATAGGTGTCTTACCTTGACGCTTAGCAAATTCAACCGTGGTCGAAATGGTTTGATCCGATGTAAGTGCGTGCGGAATAACCTCAACCAATGGCATTTTATCTACCGGTGAAAAATAGTGTAAACCCACTACGTTTTCTGGGCGTTTTGCTTGAGCAGCAATCTCAGCGATAGGGATGGACGATGTATTAGACGCAAAAACCGTATTATGATTGCAATACTCTTCGACATCAGCAACCATCTTTTGCTTCAACTTAACATCTTCAAACACAGCTTCAATTACCATATCGTTGCTTTTGTAACCGCTATAATCCAAGCAACCGCTCAATAAAGAAAGTTGTTTTTGCATCTCTGTTTTTAACATGAAATGCTTTTTTACTTTCTTATTTAGAATGTCATAGCTGTAGCGTATCGCACCCGCAATGCCGTCAGTACTTATGTCTTTGATACGCGCTGGCACTTTTGCCTTTGTAGCGGTAACGAAGGCAATACCACCGCCCATCAATCCACCACCTAACACACCAACTTTTTTCACTTTAACCGGCACAACGCCTGCAACACCTGACTCTTTTTTCATGTCCGTTGTTGCAAAGAAAATATCACGCAATTGCTTTGATTCTGGCGTCATAACTAACTGACCAAAAAGGCGGGCTTCGGCTGCGTAGCCTTTTCTTGAATCATTTATGCCCGCTTCTATGCAATCAATAATATACATAGGTGCAGGATAATTACCCAAGGTCTTTGTTAAGGCTTGTTCACGGGCTTTTTTAAACAATATGCTGCGGCCAAACGAGGTGTTCTCCAACACTTTTGCCGTCAGACCTTTTTTCAATACACGTTTAATTATTTTCTTTTTTGCCATTTCTATAGCAACATCAAGTAATATTGTTTGCGGGACTATGTCGTCAACAATGCCATACTTTTTAGCTTGTTTTGCGCGCACGGCGCCGCCAGTCAACATCATCTTCATCGCTTGTTGAATTCCGATAAGCGCTGGCAAACGTTGCGTTCCCCCACTTCCGGGTAACAAACCAAGCTGCACTTCAGGTAAGCCCAATTGTGTTTTAGAACTATCGGAACAAACACGATAATGACAAGCTAGCGCTAATTCTAACCCCCCCCCTAAAGCGGGGCCATGAATGGCAGCAACAAATGTTTTTGTCATACCTTGGATGCGATCAAATAACTTCTGACCTGCTGTCGATAAGTCTTGCGCTTCATCTGCGTCACTGCAGGCTGCGAGCATAGTTACATCAGCACCGGCTACAAATGAATCTTTTTTCCCACTTGCCACAACGATACCGCGTATCTCGCTATCATTCTCAATTTCATCCAATATTGCGGTAACTTCATCACCAAAGTCCGCTTTCAGCGTATTCATGCTGTCACCGGGCACGTCCATTGTTAGTATAGCAATACCATCTTCTCTTTTGGTTAAGGTAAATGCGCCCATTATTCTGTCTCCACTATCATTGCAGCACCTAGGCCACCTGCAGCACATGCCGTTAATAAACCGGTGCCACCGCCGCGACGGTTAAGCTCGTTTAACATTTGTGTAATCATTCTTGTACCGGTAGCAGCAAATGGGTGTCCGTAAGCTAACGAGCTACCCATGACATTAAATTTATCCATATCAATTTCGCCAATAGCTTTATCTCTGCCAAGTTTCTCTTGAGCAAACGAATCACTCCCAAACATCTTTATGTTCGACAATGTTTGTGCAGCAAAGGCTTCGTGCATTTCAATCAAAGTTAAGTCGTTCAGCGTCATGCCTGCCCGATCCAGCGCTATTGGAGATGCATATGATGGTCCCATTAGCATGTCATCCCATACATCAATCGCGGCGAATGCATAACTCTTCAAATAACCTATAGGTTTATAACCTAGTGCTTTTGCTTTGCTTTCCGTCATCATAATGATTGCTGAAGCGCCATCGGTAAGGGGCGTTGCATTTGCTGCCGTAACCGTACCGTGCTTTTTATCAAATACGGGACGAAGTTTTGCGTAGCCTTCTAACTTTGAATTAAAGCGAACGTTATTATCCCGTGAGAACGCCTTTTTATAAGGTTCAGGATAGGCAGTCATTACTTCACTATCTAAATTGCCCGCTTCCCAGTTTTGGGCGGCGAGGCTATGCGACCTATGTGCTAATTCATCTTGAGCAACACGACTGATGCCGTGTTTTTTCGCCATTTGCTCCGCTGTTTGGCCCATCGACAAACCTGTTGAATATTCAGCAACGGCAGGTGGTACTGGCAATAAATCTTTTAAGCCTAGTTTTTTAAGCACTGAGAGTTTTTGACCGAACGTTTTTGTTTTTTGTAAATCAGTTAATGCGCGTGCTAATTTTTTAGAAACACCAATTGGAGATACTGAAGTGGAATCAGCACCACCAGCGATACCCACATCGATATTACCAACAATCATAGATTCAGCAATGTTCACTGTAGACTGAAAGCTTGTAGCACAGGCTCGTGACACGCTGTAGGCATCAGTTCGCACATCCATGCCTGTTCCAAGAACAATTTCGCGCGCAATGTTAGGCGCTTCTGGCATTTGCACAACTTGTCCGAATACCAATTGTTGAATAATTAAAGGATCGATATCATGCTTTAGCATTAACTCATTGACCACCATTTTACCTAAATCGACAGCAGGAACACCGTGAAAATCGGTTGCCATTTTAGCAAATGGAGTACGCAGTCCAGCAACAATGGCAATTCGATCGCCCTGCTGGGTTTTTAAAACTTGTTTCTGTGACATAGATTATCCTGTGGCTATCAATGAGTTATTGCGAACAAAAGCATGACAACATCTTCTGGTCAGACCTCTGTCGGGTATTGTGACAAAATAAAGAGTAAAGTACAAATTTTACACGTGCGAACAACAAACACTAGCAATAAGAAAAACAAGGCAGTGCACCAGTATTTGTTAAGCTAAATAATAAAATACAGAACCATTCATAAATTTACGAGTCGTAAAGTTGAAATTTGCAGATAGATCCACATATATGACTATCTGAGGTCGATGATGAAGCTCGGCGTTTATGACGACCAAACATAAAAAATATAGTACAAAATAACGTAAGTAGCGTAACAAAGGCTAAAAATAACTATGGCAGTAGAACAGTTCAAGCAATTACAAGCCCATTTAGACACACAAGTTATCGGACAACCCTCTCTCACCCTGAGTATTCTGATTGCGTTACTTGCAGATGGCCATTTACTCGTTGAGGGTCCTCCTGGACTAGCAAAAACGAGGGCAGTTAATTCGTTGTCTGACGGCATAGAAGCTGACTTCCATAGGGTGCAATTTACACCAGACTTATTACCTGCGGATTTAACAGGGACGGACATATATCGTCCTGAGACCGGCGAATTTATATTTCAAAAAGGGCCTCTGTTTCATAACTTAGTACTTGCAGATGAAATAAACCGTGCTCCAGCTAAGGTTCAGTCTGCATTACTTGAAGCGATGGCCGAACGCCAGATTACGGTAGGAAATACAACCTACAAACTGTCAGAGCTGTTCTTGGTTATGGCAACACAAAACCCATTGGAACAGGAAGGTACCTACCCCCTTCCTGAAGCGCAACTTGACCGCTTCTTAATGCATGTAGAAATTGACTACCCAGGGGCAGAGACTGAACTAGAAATTTTGCGTCTGACTCGAAGTGAAGCCATGAAAACGGTAAAGCCTGCAGTTAAAAAGCTGACCCAAGATGATATTACCAAAGCAAGAAGCGAGATAATGGGTATACACCTCGCGCCCGCGCTAGAAAATTACATAGTGCAATTAATTATGGCAACTAGGCGACCTGAAAACTATGACGCAGAACTTGCGCAATGGATTGAGTTTGGTGGTAGTCCTCGCGCCACTATCGCTTTAGAACGCTGTGCCCGCTCACATGCTTGGCTTAATGGTAGAGATTTTGTCGGCCCAGATGATGTACAAGCTGTATTACACAATGTACTCCGCCATCGGATTATACTGAGTTATCAAGCGCAGGCGGAAGGTATCAATGCAAACGCTGTGCTCGATAAAATTGTTAAACTTGTCCCTGTAGGGTGATTCAGCTTGAGAATAACATCCTTAAATTGAGAATGATTGATGTCGCTGATGTTTAACAATGCCACAAATAAAAGCAATGTGGTGACGGCCGAAAATATTCAACTATGGTTAGTCAAATATAAAACCAATGGCGTGGATATCGGTCTGCCTGAACTATTATGCTACCGCTCCTTATCCCACTTACTTAACTTGCGTCCGAGTAGAGATATAGCAGGCGCACTGTCCGGTGGCGATCGTTCCAAGATCAAAGGCCGAGGCATGGAATTTGACGAAGCGAGACATTATCAGCCTGGCGATGACATACGCAGTATCGATTGGCGAGTGACTGCTCGGACAGGTAAAACCCACACCAAAGTATTTCGAGAGGAACGTGAAAGGCCCGTATTCGTTTTTACAGACTTTACCCAATCTATGTATTTTGGCACCGCGTATCTTTGTAAATCGGTACAAGCAGCGCACCTTGCCTCATTAATTACGTGGAACGCGATCCAACGCGGTGACAAAGTTGGCGGTTTGATTTTCAATAACAATCAAGATATTGAATTAAAACCCAAAGCCCAAGCTAAGAACGCATTAGCATTAATGCAGGCCTTAGTTAATATTCATGAACCTCGATTTGAAGCAATGCAAATAGACGCACAAGGCATATTTTTGCAAGCAACTCAGCGTTTGCAACATTTAGCTAAGCCCGGTGCTTTGGTTTATCTGATTAGCGATTTTAATGGCTTGAGTGATGCTGCAATGGCGGTTATTAGCAATATCGCTCGCCATTGCGAAGTCAAAGCAATTTTAGTTAATGACCCAATGGAAATCTCATTACCTAATTCTGCTGTTCAGCAAACTCTCACCATTACTAATGGAGTCGAGCGCCAGCAAGTTAATTTAGGTGAGGCAGCAAATAACCAAAAATATCAGTCACAACAAGCATCTCATTTCGAAAGTATAAAACAATCATTTGCTCGATATGCCATTGCATTAAGAACGGTTTCATCTGCCATTCCGCTTGAACAACAACTGAATCAGCGCGACATGGGGGAGTTACTATGAATTCCATTACGAGCTTTCTAATGAATATATTGGCAAACACAAATAACCCTGCAGATGCGTCCCTTGACGCTGCCTTAGCAAATCTTGCTGACATTAGCGTTGGACAAACACCGTCAATTTGGCCTCTAGCCTGGGGATGGTGGGTTTTAATCTTGTTGGTAGCAGTAGTTACATTCGGCTTTTTTTGGATTGCAGCTCGACATATTAGCAAACACAAACTTAAACGTAGTGCCTTGAAAGCCGTTGAAAACACATCAGATAACGAATCACAGGCGTTGTCAAAGTTACACGCTATCTTGCGCAGTGCAATCATACATTATTTCCCATCTGAAAATCTCAACAGCTTGCAAGGTTCTGCATGGCAAGAGCTGTTGCAAGTTAGATCAAAACATTCTAAGAAAGTTGATGAACAATGCCTTATACAATTAACCCAACTTGAAGCAAGTTTGTATACGAAAAAGCCTAGTATTGCGGTGGGCGATGCTAAAAGTGCCGTTTACCTATGGATAAAGCACTGTTTACCACCTGCTGCCGCAGCGTTGCAAAACTCCGAGACGCTGCTGCCTAGTGGAAAAGGAGACCAGCATGTTTGAATTCGCCTGGATTTGGGTGTTTGCTATGCTGCCGCTCCCGCTGCTTATTTATTTTATGCTGCCACGCAAAGCAACGAGCGAAAGCGCTGCGTTACTTGTGCCAAATTACTTAAAAGTACAAAGCCATGCGGGCAAGAGTACAAAAAAATCAACACTTCGATTAATATTGGCAACGTTAATATGGTGTTGTTTAGTCACGGCTGCCGCCAGACCACAATGGTTAGGTGAACCCGTTTCCATTCCAAATGAAGGACGTGATCTGATGATTGCGGTCGATCTTTCAGGGTCGATGAAACAAGATGATATGCGCATAAACGGGCGGGCAGTAAATCGACTAGTCATGACCAAATATGTGCTTAGGGATTTTATTAAGCGCCGCATTGGCGACCGCTTGGGATTGATTTTATTTGCCGACACCGCTTACCTGCAAGCACCCCTGACTTTTGACAGAGATACAGTCAAAACGCTGCTCGATGAATCAGTATTAGGTTTAGTGGGTGAACGCACCGCTATCGGAGATGCTATTGGTCTTGCCGTTAAACGTTTTGATGACAAAGAAGAGTCTAATAGAGTTCTGATACTGTTGACCGATGGCACAAACACTGCGGGTAATATCACGCCGGAACAAGCGAATGAATTAGCGATTGATAAAGGCGTCACTATTTATACCATCGGTTTGGGTGCTGAAGTACAAGAGGTCGCCAGTGTTTTTGGGCGCCGCACCATTAATCCATCACAAGATCTCGATGAGCGCCTTCTAATTGAAGTTGCTCGATCAACTGGGGGGCAATATTTTCGGGCTCGCGATACGCAAGAGTTAGAAGCAATCTACGCAACGCTCGATCGACTTGAACCAATAAAGGGTGAGGGACAAAAACTTCGTCCCCTTACTGCATTGTTCTATTTACCGTTAGGTATTGCTGTCATTATAAGTGCGTTATATGCTTTGTTTTATCTTCTTAAGCAGGCTTTCTTCAATTTACAAAAACGTCGCACTTTGCCCACAAAGAGCAGCATGAATAGCACATTAGGAGGAAAAAAATGACTGATCTGCAAGCATTTCACTTTATTCGTCCAGAATGGCTAATAGCAATCATTCCGTTGCTTATTATTGCTCTATTGTTAACTAAAATCGCAAGTAAGCAGAGTGGCTGGCAAGGTATTGTCTCAAGTCATCTATATCAGCATTTGGTTGTCGCTAAAGATAAGAAATCATACAAACCCCCATTTTATTTAGTTGCTTTGGTTTGGATCCTAGCTTGTGCAGCAATGGCTGGCCCAACGTGGCAAAAATTACCGCAGCCGGTTTACCAAGTCACCACAGGAAAAGTCATAATTTTGGACATGTCGATGTCAATGCGGGCCACCGATATACTGCCAAATAGGCTCTCGCGGGCAAAATTCAAAGTCATTGATTTACTGAATAGCTTTGAAGATGGAGAAGTAGGCTTAGTCGTTTATGCCGGCGACGCGTTTACAATCAGCCCACTAACGTCTGATGTCACAAATATCACTACTCTTATTCCTAGTTTGCGACCTGAAATAATGCCTATTCCTGGCAGCGCACCGCTATATGCAATGGAACAGGGAGAACAATTATTAGCATCAGCAGGATATAATAAAGGTGAAATTTATTGGGTAAGTGATGGTATTGAATTTGACGATATTAAAGAGCTGCAAGAGCATATAGCAAAATCACCATATCGTTACTCAATATTAGGAGTGGGTACCCAAGCAGGCGCTCCCATAAAGATGCTTGATGGTAGCCTTATGAAAGATGTTAGGGGCAACATTGTGCTTCCTACCCTCACAAGTCGTTACTTTACACAAGTGATCGGCAATACAAATGGTCGCTACACTCCAATTCAAAACGACGACCGTGACATAGAAAATATGCAATTTACGCCAATCATATTAGAACAAGACCAGGTAACTAATGACATTATTGGTCAAGGGGATCAATGGCAAGATATGGGCGGGATTATAGTGCTCATTATTCTTCCATTTGCAGCCTACGCGTTTAGACGCGGAGTTCTGCTTGTATTGCTTAGTACAATGTTGCTCTTACCAACAGAGCCTTCCTATGCAAATGACGAAGTGGTTATCAAGGAACAATCTGAGGCCAATGAATGGGTCGACAACATTTTTAAGAATGCAGATCAGCGGGGACTTGAAGCATTTAAAAAAGCGGAGTTTGATAAGGCAAGCGGTATATTTACCGACCAAATGTGGAAAGGGGCAGCTTATTATAAAAACAAAAATTACGAAGCTGCCTTGAACACATTCACTTCGGTGCCCGGCGCAGAGTCAGCATATAATCAAGGTAATGCACTCGCGCGTTTAGGACAGCTAGAAAAAGCGATAGAGAAGTATGATGAAGCGTTGAAAGAGCGCCCAGGTCATGCAAATGCGACGGCAAATAGAAAACTGGTCGAAGATTTGTTAAAGCAACAAGAAGAACAGAGCAAAGATGGTCAGCCACAAGATGGGGAAGATCAACAATCAGATGAATCTGAAAATAGCGATCAGCAATCGGGCGAGCAAGATCAGAGTGATCAAAAAACAGGTGACTCTCAGCAAGGCGATCAATCTGAGCAGCAACAAGACTCAGAACAAGGATCTGAGCAAAACCCAAATGAATCTGAGGACAATGAAGGCAAAAACTCAGAACAAGAGTCTGAGCAACAAGATGCCGAAAGTGCAGCTGAGCAGACAAAGGGTGAAGAGGGTGAAGAGGCTAAAAAGAGTAAAGAAGCCGATAGTGGCGAAAATACTGAGAAAAAAAGTAATCTACAACAGCAAAAACCGATTGAAGAAATGACCCCTGAAGAAAAAGAGCAAATGCAACGCATGCAAATGCTAATGAACAAGATACCTGATGACCCAGCTTTTCTGCTACAACGAAAAATGCTTTTAGAATCACAAAACAGGCGAAGTGAGAGATTCTCAAAGCCGAATAAGAAGGATTGGTAGTAATGAAACACAACTCCATTTGGTATTTTTGCTTGGTAACAGTTTGTTCTTCGGTTGCTCTGTTTGCATCCAATGCAGCAATGGCAAAAATCACTGACTTACGTGTATCTGTCGATAAAAATCCGATTATGATTGATGAAGCCCTGCAGTTGATTATTAGTGCTGAAGGCGAAATTACATCTCGACAGATCGATTTATCCGCATTAGAAAACGACTTCCGTATATCGAACACGTCAATCAGCCAGTCGACCCGGTCTATTAATTTCAATACAACGAAAACAACAACTTGGGTAACCCAATTATTTCCAAAATCGATAGGAACAACTACGATCCCTGCGTTTGAAATGGACGGACAAAAGAGCCAAGCATTCGATGTTATTGTCACGCCCATCGGTAATGGCCAAGGCGGGACTGCTCGGGATTTTTATGTAACTGCAAACGTCGATATGACAACAGTTTATTTGCAACAACAAATAAAATACACAACCAAATTACTGATGGCGAAAGATATTCAACGGGGGTCTTTACAAGCGCCTGAGCTAGAAAACGCCATTATTAAACAGGTAGGTGAAGACAAGGAATACGAAGACTTTCAAAATGGTGTTCGATACAGAGTCATCGAACGTACCTATGCAATTATTCCCCAAGCAAGTGGTTCATTTTCTATTTCAGGTACGGTATTCAATGGTGAAGCTGTTGCCGACTCACGCCAATCATTTGGCTTTATCAGCAGAACCAAACCTATTAATCGCGTCTCACCCACTATTGCTTTAATCGTGCTCCCTATTCCTGATAACTATCAAGACCATTGGTTACCCAGCGAATTCGTGCAATTAAACGAAGAATGGCAAAAAGATCCCAAACGTATTGTATTGGGTCAACCCATTACCCGCACCATAACATTAACAGCGGCAGGCTTGGTTGAAGAGCAACTACCGGAAATTGCTGGAGTGTATCCACCTGACTTCAAAACCTACCCCGACCAAGCGAGCACCGCAACGGTAGACAAAGGTTCAGTGCTGTTTGCACAAAAAGTCCAAAGCGAGGCGATTATTCCAAATCGAGTGGGTACATTTGTGCTTGGCGAAGTGGTTGTTCCGTGGTTTAACGTTGTCACAAAACAAACAGAATATGCCAAGCTTCCTGCTCGTTCTATTGAAGTATTGCCGCCTAGTAACGAAACAGTTTCCAACATTGAACCCATTTCAGCGCTGAATCAGAAACCACTAATAACCTCGATTGAACCGTCACCGGCTCAGAATCAACTGGCGACAAACAATACGCTCGATGAGTTTAGTATCGATTGGCTGCACGTGAGTTTGTTCGTTCTTTGGTTGGTGAGTCTAGGTATGTTTGGTTTCATGCTCATCACCAATAAACGCAGCGGTATTATGCGGCAAGTAAACGCCAGGGAGACTATGACCAGCGAGGCTCAGTTATGGAAAAGTTTGCAAAAAGTGATTGATTTAAATAATGTTAAAGAGACAAATCAGACACTCGCAAAATGGTTAGAGGTTTTAACCCAACAGCCTGTTCAATCGATTAACCACTGCTTTATAGCAATGAATGCAGATGAATGCGTGGCGCAGTACAATCTTATGATGGAAAGCGCGTATGGCTCTGCCCAAGCCGAATGGCGCAACGGTGAATTTATTGCAGCGCTAACAGTATTCAGAAAAGATATTATTCAGCAACATCAACAAAACCAAGATCAATTTAGCTTGTACCCAAAAACATAACAGGTCTAAAGCCAAATACTTGAGCCACTATTAGCGTATAGTTAAAGTGGCTTTCAGTTCGTTATACTGCATGTTAACGACAAAAATGAAAAATGAGAGGGACATGATGAAACGACTAGCCCAAATAAGTAAACCAGCGAAACTATTCGCCATATCAAGCTTAGTCATTGCGATGGCAGCTTGCAGCCCTGCATCGAATAAGGACAGCCAACAAACACAATCAGTCCAAACCGAAAAGGTTACTGCGCCCACAAGTGAATCTGAAAGGCTTGCTGCCTTTTTTACACAAAGCAGAGAAACTGATCTCAAACGTTCACCGATGACGCAAAGCTATTTAGGAATCAAGTGGGATTACGGTGAATGGGGTGATTTTTCAGAAGCAAAAGCAGATGAAACTCGCGCTCTTATGAAGAGTCGCTTAAAACAGGCCAGCGAATTTGATGTCGCCACACTAGGTGAGTCAGAAAAGCTAAGCTTAACTATTTATAAGGTTGATTTGGAGCGCAAGCTTGCCAACGACGAGTTTAGGCATCATACCTATATCATGGATCAATTTAGCGCTTGGCATACAACGGTGCCGAGTTTTTTAATTAATATTCATCGGATAGAGAATGAAGAAGATGCGCAGGCCTACATTAGCAGACTCAGTAAAGTGGATGCTTTGTTTGATCAAGTTATCGACCAATTAAGAGTACGAGAGAAGCTAGGTGTTATGCCTCCAGCATGGTCGTATGACCAAATGATGCAAGCTGCTGCGAATGTTGTAAAGGGCAACCCTTTCGCTGAAAGCCCTGAAGATTCGACAATATTAGCCGACTTCAAACAAAAGCTAGATGCATCAGGACTCAGTAATGCAGAAAAGTCGGGATTAATTGCAGATGCCAATTCTGCATTATTAAGCTCAGTCAAACCGGCTTATGCAAAGTTAATTCGAGAATTAGGCAAACAGCGCTTATTAACACCAGAGGGTGACGGCGTATGGCGTTTGCCAAATGGCAGTGAATGGTATCAAAACAGATTAAATTGGTTCACTACAACTGAGTTGAATGCACAAGAAGTGCATCAAATTGGATTAGACAATGTGGAGCGCATTCACAATCAAATGCGCAGCATCATGGAGCAAGTTAAATTCAAAGGTAATTTGCTGGAATTTTTCTTGTTCATGCGTAATGATGACCAGTTTTATTACACCGACTCGGACCAAGGTCGCGAGCGTTATATGACTGAAGCAAAAGACTTTATTGATAAAATGGAAGCTAAATTACCAGCGTATTTTGGTCTAACACCAAAAGCACGTATGATCGTGAAGCGTGTTGAAGCTTTCCGTGAGCAATCTGCAGGTAAAGCGTTTTATCAAAGTCCGTCGAAAGATGGTAGTCGTCCAGGCACCTATTATGCGAATTTGTTTGATATGCGCAGTATGCCCACATACCAAATGGAAGCGCTTGCTTATCATGAAGGTATTCCGGGCCACCACATGCAAAGAGCTATTGCACAAGAGCTTGAAGGTATTCCTGAATTCCAAAAGTACGTTTCATTTACCGCCTATACTGAAGGCTGGGGCTTGTACACAGAAGAATTAGGTAAAGATATGGGCTTTTATGCAGACCCCTACTCTGACTTTGGGCGCTTAGCAATGGAGCTATGGCGTGCTTGTCGGTTAGTGGTAGACACAGGCATTCATGAAATGCAGTGGAATAGAGAAAAAGCAATACAATATCTGGTCGAAAATACACCAAATCCGGAGGCTGACTCTGTTAAAGCAATTGAGCGTTACATCGCTATGCCAGGACAAGCAACAGCTTACATGATTGGAAAACTGAAAATAATGGAGTTGCGCGATAAAGCTCAGGCTGAGTTAGGCGATAAATTTGATTATCGTGGTTTCCATGACACACTCCTAAAAAACGGTCCTTTACCAATGACACTATTGGAAGAGAACGTAAATAAATGGATCAAAGCGTCTAAATAGCATTTTTGCACAAGGCGCAGGCCTGTGCTCAAGCGAAAAATAATAAAATCGCATAGCTTTTCCCTATGCGATTTTTTTTACTATTTAAATCATGCTAAAAAATCCCCATTGCGGCGGGTAAATCATTGTTCGAACAATCCTTTTAAATGACGTATTGTTTAAAAAGAATTTCAAAAAGAAGAAACTTCATGTTTTCGCGAAATAAAAAACAAAGCTTATCGGTCTCTACTGACATGATGATAAAACAAAAACGATATGAAGCCCTTGTTAAGGCATTTCATGCGGATATATTCCGCTATGCAATGTGGCTGATAAAAGATAAAGCGATTGCTGAAGATGTGGTTCAAGAGACATTCCTGCGCGCATGGAAGTCACTTGACTCGCTTAAAGATCAAGCCGCAGCCAAATCATGGTTAATTACTATTTTGCGCCGTGAGAATGCGCGACGCTTTGAACGTAAACAATTTGACCTCGTCGATATTGATGATGTTGTCGTTGCTGACCCACATAACTTTGGTGACGTGGCATTAGAACATCGAGAACTGAGAAGGATTATGTCAGACCTCAGCGAAGAATATAGAGAGCCATTAATGATGCAAATATTAATGGGTTTCACCGGAGATGAAATTGCAGAACAACTTAACCTTAATAAAAATACGGTAATGACCAGACTATTTAGAGCAAGAAACCAAATTAAAGAAGCCTTACTAGGCGAACAACCCAAAGGAGAACAGGTAAATGGATGAATTATCATTCCGTCGCACCATTTATGCTGAGCCAAACACAACCGACCCCGATATTATTCAGGCGGCCAAAAATGACCCAGCAAAGCAAGCATTTTGGGACGAAGTTAAAGCAATGGATACACAATTAGCGCAGGCAATGAACATACCTGTGCCCGAGAATTTTGCTGACAAGTTGATTTTGCGTCAAGGCATGGACGAATTTACGCAACAACGTAAAAAACGCCCCTGGTATGTTGCTATGGCAGCATCGGTAGCGATGGTAGTTGGTGTTTCTTATATGACATTACTTGCAGGCAATAATGGGTTAGCTAATGATGTATTTGCACACGTTAGTCATGAGTATATGAATAAAGAAATGACGATGGGTGGGCAAAATATTACTCAAGAAGCTATCAACGAAAAAATGGCTACTTTCAATGGTGCATTGTCTGAAGATATTGGCGACGTGGTATCGGCAAACTATTGTTATTTGAACACTATTAAAAGCCTGCATATGATTATTAGAGGCAAAACAGGTCTAGTAAACCTATTTGTCGTTACGGACAATAAGAGCAAAGAACTAGAGGAAGACTTTAGTAACGACGAGCTTATTGGGACTTCGTTTTTATTGAGTTCCGCCAAAATTATTATTGTTGGCGACGATCGAGAAGATGTATCGCAACTACAACTAGTCGCACAAAAAGCGTTTAGATTTTAAAATACACAACACTCTTGATACTATTCAGCCGCTATAGCTTAGGCATTGCGGCTTTTTTGTGACTAAATATTTACATTCAATAACAACAATTTAATTCATTTCATAAAATCATAACCTCACAATGTTTACTATCACAAGTTGGGGTTGAACAGCCTTATCTGTTACCATCTGCTAAACAATAAAAAAAATAGAGAGCAATATGGAAACTGGTACCCTTATATCTTTGGCTATATACTTTATCGCAATGATAGGTATAGGTGTCTACGCATATAGACAAAATGAAGACACGTCGTCTGGATATTTACTCGGTGGCAGAAAACTTAGTGCTCCTGTAGTTGCATTATCAGCAGGTGCGTCCGATATGAGTGGGTGGATGCTACTTGGTATTCCGGGAGCAATGTATTTGTCCGGCGCATCATCGCTTTGGATTGCCTTTGGATTGTGCTTAGGTGCATGGCTAAATTACATCATTGTTGCGCCTAGATTGAGAGTATTCACTGAGCTAGCGAAGGATGCCATTACACTACCCGACTATTTTGAGAATCGATTTTTTGATTCTAGCCGCTCACTAAGAATTATAGCTTCAATCGTTATTATCATTTTCTTTACTCTTTATACTTCTGCTGGCATAGCTGCTGGAGGTAAATTATTCGAATCGTCTTTTGGTTATAATTACGAAGTCGGTTTGTATATTACTGCCGGTGTCGTTGTTTGTTATACCCTGTTCGGTGGTTTTATGGCCGTTAGCTTAACTGACTTCGTGCAAGGTATTATTATGTTTATCGCATTGGTAATGGTGCCTACAGTCGTTGTTTTTGAACTCGGCGGTATCAGTAATACATTAGACATCTTATCGAAAAGCGACAGCAACCTACTTTCCTTGTTTGTTGATGCAAGTACCGGTGCGACAGTCACCTTTGTTGGTATCGTCTCTTTGATGTCATGGGGTTTGGGTTATTTTGGCCAGCCACATATCATTGTGCGTTTTATGGCGATATCTAGCATAAAAGAAATGCCGGCTGCACGCCGTATTGGCATGTCTTGGATGATTGTATCTATCTTTGGTGCTGCCGCTACTGGTCTATTTGGTTTGGCATATATGAGCTCTACAGGCCAATCGTTAGATGACCCTGAAACCATTTTTATTACCCTTTCTCAATTATTGTTTCATCCTTTAGTCGGTGGCTTCTTACTAGCAGCAATTCTAGCAGCCATCATGAGTACTATTTCCTCACAATTGTTAGTTACCTCTAGCTCATTAACAAGAGACGTGTACGTTACTTTTATTGACCAACAATGCAGCGAACAAAAACAAGTTGTTATTGGACGCATATGCGTAGCATTAGTCGCCGTTGTTGCGATTGCCCTTGCATATGACCAAGACAGCAGTATTTTGTCCTTAGTAAGTAACGCGTGGGCTGGTTTTGGCGCCGCATTTGGGCCATTAATTTTGTTTTCTTTGCTATGGAAGAATATGAGTAGAATTGCAGCGATCGGTGGGATTGTAAGTGGTGCAGCGACAGTATTGGTATGGATTTACGCACCTATAGGTGAGAATGGAGGCTCTATTTATCCAGAATTGTATGCCATAATTCCGGGCTTTTTAGTTTCAAGCATTTTTATTGTTGCAGTTTCCTTAATCAAGCCTGAGAAAAACGACAAAGTACGCTCACTTTTCGAATCATTTGTCGATAAGTATGCATTAGAAAGTAAAAGTTAATTAGATAGGATGTTAATTTAACTATGGGGTTTTTCGCTGCTCGGCAACCAATTTTGGATAGACACAAGTCATTATTTGGCTATGAATTGCTCTTTCGCACGAGCTTGGACAACGTATTTCCAGACGTTGACCAAGAGAAAGCGACATCCAAAATGATAGAAGTTTTACAGTTTGACCTCGGCATGGATCGTATTTCCGAAGGTAAGCTAGCCTTTATCAACTTTACTGAAAAAACGCTTCTTGGCGGTTATGCTGAACTCCTTCCCAAGAAAAAAATCGTGGTCGAGATATTAGAAACAGCAAAACCGACTAAATCTCTTTTTCTAGCATTACAAAAACTTCATAATAAAGGCTATATACTGGCGCTAGATGACTTTGTGCATAATGAAAGATGGATTCCATTTTATCGGCTAATCGATATTATAAAAATCGACTACCTCGAGAGTACAATGGAAGAAACTCGTAATACGATTACTGCGGCTAGAAAGTATCCTCATATTAAGTTACTCGCCGAAAAAGTCGAGACGAACAAACAATTTAAAGAAGCGTTGAACCTGGGGTTTGATTACTTCCAAGGTTATTTTTTTAGTCGACCTGAGGTCATCAAAAGTATATCGCTTACCCCAGCTCAAACTTCGATTGCCGGCATCTTGAATAAAGTAACGGCAGAAGATCCTAACTTTGATGAAATTACACAGTTATTTGAATTAGACGTAACCCTTTCATTTAAGCTACTACGTTATACACAATCGGCTGTTTTTAAGCGCCGTAATCCAATTAAAACTATTAAACAAGCCGTTTTAATGCTTGGTAAAACTGAACTTGAGCGTTTTGTAGGTTTGCTATTTGCTGCTCAATTTAGTGGCGATAAACCGCAAGAGCTTATACGTTTATCGATGCAGCGTGCTAAATTTTGTGAACTGTTGGCACCGCATTGCAAACAAAGAAATAAAGCCTCATCCGCATTTTTAACTGGCATGTTGTCCTTAGTCGATGCCATGCTCGACGCCGACCTCAATTCTATTATAAGTGACTTGCCGTTAAGCCAAGACATCAAACTTTCCCTCACCCATAAGCAGGGCTGGTTAGCAGATTGTATTGCGCTATGTTTAGACTTCGAAAAAGGCATTTGGCACGAAATGGAAAATAGCTGCAACCGCCTAAACATTCCTTATACTGACATTCTCAAAGAGTATGAAATCGCAAGTGACTGGGCCGAAGATAAGGTGGAACAACTTGCCTAAGCATCTAATTTAAGGACCATCGACGTTATTACAACCCAGTCCTCTTATGTATTTAACACTCCCATATAACAAATTTATAATATTTAAAGCACTTTAGTTATTAAAAGGCTATGATACATACCAAATTATCATAATGGAATTTTTTCTACGTATGCTAAAGTTCTATGCTTAAAAATATATAGCATATTAACCTTATAACATGGAGCCCATTACTTAAATGACCACCTCAATTCCATCCATTACTCATCTAAAACAACTTGAAGCCGAGAGTATTCATATTTTTAGGGAAGTTGCAGCTGAATTTGACAATCCAGTCATGTTATACAGCGTTGGCAAAGACTCATCGGTACTTTTGCACTTAGCAAGAAAGGCCTTTGCACCTGGTGTCATTCCTTTTCCACTTCTGCATGTTGATACAAAATGGAAGTTTAAGGAAATGATCTCTTTTAGAGATGCAATAGCTAAAAAACATAACCTTAACTTACTTGTTCATAGCAACCAAGAAGGCATAGATCAGGGCGTTGGACCATACTCCCACGGTAGTGCAAAACATACCGACATCATGAAGACAGTTGCATTAAAACAAGCGTTAAATAAGTACAAGTTTGATGCTGCATTTGGCGGTGCGCGTCGTGACGAGGAAAAATCGCGGGCCAAAGAACGTGTCTATTCATTTAGAGATGAAAATCACCGTTGGGATCCAAAAAATCAGCGCCCAGAGCTTTGGAACATCTACAACAGCCAGATAAACAAAGGCGAAAGCATACGTGTATTCCCAATGTCAAACTGGACTGAGTTAGATATTTGGCAGTATATTTATCTCGAAAATATCGAAATTCCGTCATTGTATTTGGCTAAACCACGCCCTGTTGTCAAGCGCGACGGTAATTATTTCATGGTTGACGATGACCGTATGCCAATGGAAGCTGGCGAAAAACCTGAGATGCGATCAGTAAGATTTAGGACCCTAGGCTGCTATCCATTGACCGGTGCAGTTGAATCGACCGCAGACACTCTGCCAGAAGTTATCCAAGAAATGCTGCTAACCAAAACGTCAGAGCGTCAAGGCCGAGTTATCGATCATGACTCTTCTGGGTCTATGGAAAAGAAAAAAATGGAGGGTTACTTCTAATGGCCACTAATATTGTTTGGCATGAACATGATGTAAATAAAAAAGCGCGATCAGAAGTACTGGGGCAAAAGCCTGCAGTTATTTGGTTAACTGGATTATCTGGCTCGGGTAAATCAACAATTGCTAATTTACTTGAGAAAAAACTCTATTCTGAAAACAAGAAAACCTACTTGCTAGACGGAGATAATGTGCGCCACGGACTCTGTGGTGATTTGGGTTTTGATGATAAAGACCGCGTTGAAAACATTCGCCGAATTAGCGAAGTCGCTAAATTATTTGTTGATTCCGGCACAATCATAATTACCGCCTTTATCTCGCCCTTCAAAGCTGATCGTGCTTACTGCCGTTCTTTGTTGGAAGCAGGCGAATTTATAGAAGTATTTGTCGATACCCCCATTGAAATTTGTGAGCAGCGCGATCCGAAAGGTTTATATAAAAAAGCACGCAGCGGTGAGATTAAACATTTTACAGGTATTGATTCAGCTTATGAAGAACCTGAGACACCTGAAGTGCATCTGACTCATGTAGACGAAACGCCAGAACAAACCGCTGAACGATTATTTAGTGTATTGTCGATAAAGGAATTTATATAAATGACGAGTTTTGAATTAACTCCAGAACTTGCCGAAAAGGTAAAGCAAATTGCTGTCGAAGCCGGCGAGAAGATCATGGAAATCTACGCTCAAGATTTCACCATTTATGACAAGTCTGATTCCAGCCCGTTGACTGAGGCTGACTTAGCCGCTCATCATCATATTGTGGATAGCTTAGAAGCCATATCACCATTGCCTATATTGTCTGAAGAATCAGCTGACATTCCATGGTCGACACGTAAAAAATGGGTTCGATACTGGCTTGTAGACCCATTAGATGGCACCAAAGAATTCATCAAAAAAAACGGCGAATTTACCGTTAATATTGCATTAATAGAGTATGGCGAGCCAACTTTTGGTGTAGTACACGCTCCAGCCATTAGTAAAACTTACGTGGGCCAATTAGATGTTGGTGCTTACAGTGAAGTTGATGGGACTAAATCCGCAATAAAAGCAAGTACACATAAAACAGGCGAAACCTGGAAGGTTGTTGGCAGCCGCTCACACCAGAGCCCTGAAATAAACAAAATACTTGATAGCCTTGGTGGTGAAAATGAATTGGTAGCTATGGGCAGTTCATTGAAGCTTTGCTTGGTTGCCAGTGGTGAAGCGCATATGTATCCGCGTGTAGGACCTACTTGTGAATGGGATACCGGCGCAGCGCATGCTGTGGCTATTGCCGCAGGTGCAAAAGTCACTGTTCTAGATGTGAATAATCCATTAGACAAAGACGCTTCTCCACTTCGATATAACCAAAAAGATTCCGTCTTAAACCCTTATTTCTTGGTAAGTTGCTCATGAATAACGAAAACGAATTGCTTCAAACCGACATATTGTCGTACTTAGAACAACATGAAAATAAAGACCTATTGCGATTTTTAACGTGTGGGAGCGTTGATGATGGCAAAAGTACCTTAATTGGTCGTCTACTTTATGACTCAAAAATGATTTATGAAGACCAGCTCGCGGCTATTACTAAAGATAGTAAGAAAAGTGGCACTACCGGCGAAAAAGTCGACTTAGCATTACTTGTTGATGGTCTGCAGTCTGAGCGTGAACAAGGTATTACTATTGATGTTGCTTACCGTTATTTTAGTACAGAAAAACGTAAGTTCATCATTGCAGATACACCGGGGCATGAGCAATATACACGCAATATGGTGACAGGCGCATCAACATGTGACCTTGCTATTATACTGGTCGATGCAAGAGAAGGTGTGAAAACACAAACTAGACGTCATTCATTCTTAGTCTCGTTGCTGGGTATTAAGCATATTATTGTTGCCGTAAATAAAATGGACTTAATGGAATATAGACAAGATGTGTATGAGCAAATCAAGAAAGACTATATGGAGTTCTCAAAGCAATTAACCATACCTGATATCCGTTTTGTGCCACTCTCTGCGCTTGAAGGTGACAACGTTGTTAATCGCAGCGACAAAACACCTTGGTTTAAGGGTGAGTTATTGATGGAATTGCTTGAAAATATGGAAGTGACGCAACAACTGCATAAAGATTTCCGTTTTCCAGTGCAGTATGTCAATAGACCCAACCTTAACTTTAGAGGGTTCGCCGGTACTATCGTTTCAGGTTCGATCAAACCGGGGGATGCGATTACCGCGTTACCTTCTGGAAAAACCTCAACGGTTAAGACAATTTCTACCTTCGACGGTGATTTAGAAATTGGCTATGCACCCAACGCAGTGACCTTGACCTTAAATGACGAGATCGATATTTCACGTGGTGACATGATTGTTAAGTCAGATGCTTTACCATTGCAATCAAGTGCATATAAAACTCATATGGTTTGGATGTCTGAAGATGCGCTTATACCTAATAAGCAATATAGCTTTAAATTTGCCACCAAAACAGTATCTGGAAGCGTGTCGAGCATTGACTATCAAATAGATGTAAATACCTTACAAAAAACTGACGCTTTGCATCTTAACTTGAATGAAATTGGTGTTACTAACATTAAATTGACTCAAGAAGTGGCTTGCGACCCTTATGCTGAGAACCGTAAAACCGGCGCATTCATTATGATCGATCGTCTTACCAATGGCACAGTGGGTGCAGGTATGATTATTAGTGAGAATGAGAGCAAACAAGGCGCGCATGAATACTCTGAATTCGAGCTTGAGTTTAACTCATTAGTGAGAAAACACTTTCCACATTGGAATGCCACCGACATTAGCAGCTAGGTAATAATCCAGTGGCCCTCAAAATGAAGGGAATGCAGTCGTTAACTCACTGCATTCCCTTTTTTCTTAGTTCACGTTGGCTGAGGGGACATTTGAACTGGACACTGATTGGAGTAGAAACACTCATTTAAGAATCGTATTAGATTGGTTTATTGCTTTTGCGTATGGTAACGCTTAACGGGTCTAGGCCTAAACAATACGAAAAAATTCTTTATTAGAGTTAACTGGCTTAACAAAAATACAAACTGACTAAACAAGCCACTTCATATTACTAAAAAATAGGTTATGCTTGGTTTTCTGGGTGCACCTTTGCTCAATTCTGAGTAGACCACTGTGACAGAAACGCTGCTACAAATAAATTGACAACAAGGTAGTTATATAATGACTTGGGAACAAATTCTCGTCTTAGTTATTTTTTTCAGCACTATTTTTGGGCTCGCTTTCACTAATAAACGTCCCTCAAGTGTCTTTGCAGCTAGTATGCTTTTATTATTATTAACGCAACAGCTTTCCTTTGAAGCTATTCTCAATAATATGACGAACACCGGACTTGTCACCTTAGTTTTACTTTTGCTGGTTAGTCATTCAATCGACAAAACCGCCTTCATAAAACGACTCGGTAGAGCTATCGTGAGAAAGTCATTCACGCAAAGCTTCTGGCGAATGTTCGCTGTCACATTCAGCTCTTCCGCTTTACTTAATAACACAGCCATTGTTGCTAGTTTGATTGGACCGATTAAACAAAACCAATTACATGCCCCATCTCGGTTATTAATTCCGTTGTCTTACGCTGCTATATTAGGCGGAACCGTAACCTTAATTGGAACTTCAACTAACTTGATAGTAGATAGTTTCTTAATTGAACATGGTCATCCAGGATTTAATTTTTTTGATTTCACCTTGTTTGGTTTAACCGCTGGTCTAGCCTGTGCTGTGCTGTTATTTTTCCTTACCCCTTTATTACCCGATATTCCTAGCCACAAAAACAGCTACCAGAGCTATCTACTGGAGGCTGACGTTGAGGCCGAATCAGAGTTGGTTGGCAAAACCGTAGAAGATAATCACCTACGTAACTTACCGGAATTATTTCTTATCGAAATTATTCGCCGCAATGTGGTTATGTCACCAGTTACTCCTGATATGCTGATCGAGGAAAATGATAAATTAATATTCTCTGGTAATGTGCAGAAAATGGATAATATTGCGCACATAAAAGGCCTTACGATGTTTGCAGAGGCTGACGGTCTATTACGCGATAATTTAACCGAAGTGATTGTGTCAAATCGTGCACCAATCATCAATCAAACACTAAAAGACGTAGGCTTTAGGGCCTTGTTTGATGCGGCCGTTGTTGCTATTCGCAGAGACGGAGAACAAATATCAGGTAAGTTGGGAGAATTGAAACTACAAGCTGGTGATTTTTTATTACTTGCGACCGGTGCCGATTTTCAGCGTCGAGATAACATCACCAAAAACTTCTTTATCGTATCCGAACAAAAAATCACAAGAAAACTAAAGCCGTGGCAAGAAGCTTTCACGCTTCTTGGCTTCGTTACTACTGTTATTTTAGCCGCAACATCGACTGTTCCTCTAGTCATTGGGCTTCTCTTCTTTACCGCAAGTTTATCGGTTATAAACGTATCATCTATGGGAGAAATTAAGCGCAACTTGCCAGTTAACCTCATTCTAGTCATCGTGGGTGCGTTAAGTTTAGCAACCGCGCTTGAAAGCAGTGGGATTATTGATTTAGCAACTGACCAATTGATACCAATCATTGGTGATATGTCACCGATAGTTGCTCTTGTTTTGGTTTATGTAATGACCGTGTTACTCACTGAGTTTGTGACCAACAATGCTGCAGCAGCGCTTATGTTTCCATTTGCTTACGGGATAGTTAGCGCAATGGGGTTGCCTCTAATGCCATTCGCACTTGCTGTCGCATTCGCTGCCAGCGCCAGTTTTATCTCGCCCTATGGGTATCAAACTAACTTGATTGTATTCAGCGCAACAAACTATAAGTTTAAAGACTTTGTTAAACTAGGAATACCCATCTCTATTCTCTACTCGAGTATCGTTTTATCATTGCTAAACTTGGTATATTTTTAAGGC
>JBLIKA010000015.1:0-42766 GCA_047637355.1 Glaciecola sp.
CGCCGTAAGTCTTTGCTAATACCGACGTGATTGCCGCTGTAAGAGTTGTTTTACCGTGGTCAACGTGGCCGATAGTACCAACGTTTACGTGTGGTTTATTACGTTCAAACTTTTGCTTTGCCATTTTCTTTATTTCCTAAGTTTGGTATTCATTACAATATTGCAACGAACGAACTTCTATAGTTAAAATTAAAATTGTTTACGTACGGGAATCGATTATTGCCTTAGCGACATTATTCGGTGCTTCCGCATACTTATAAAATTGCATTGAGTATGACGCCCTACCCTGCGTTGCTGAACGCACAGCGGTGGCATATCCAAACATTTCTGAAAGTGGTACTTTAGCGCGCACAATCTTAATGCCAGCTACACCGTCTTCCATACCTTCAATTATCCCACGACGGCGGTTTAGGTCTCCGACCACATCACCCATCCAATCTTCGGGAGTGGTTACTTCAACCTGCATAGTCGGCTCAAGCAACACTGGGCTGGCACTTGCCATCCCATTCTTGAAACCCATCGAAGCAGCAATTTTAAACGCCATTTCAGAAGAGTCAACATCGTGGTAAGAACCATCGAATAAGGTTACTTTGATGTCTAGTACAGGATAACCCGCTAGTACACCATTTTGCATCTGTTCTGCGATGCCTTTATCAATTGCTGGTATAAATTCTTTTGGCACGGTGCCACCAACAATCGCATTTACAAACTCGTATCCAGCGCCTTCTTCATTCGGTTCTACTTTTAACCAAACATGACCATATTGGCCTTTACCACCAGATTGACGAACAAACTTGCCTTCAACTTCAACAGCCTTGCGAATAGTTTCACGGTAAGCAACTTGGGGATTGCCCACGTTACATTCGACGTTAAACTCACGCTTCATACGGTCAACAATTATATCTAGGTGCAATTCGCCCATTCCAGATATTATGGTTTGACCTGACTCTTCGTCGGTCTTCACTTTGAATGATGGATCCTCAGCCGTTAATTTACTTAACGCTATCCCCATTCTCTCCTGATCACCGGTAGATTTAGGCTCTACCGCGATAGAAATAACAGGTTCTGGAAAGTCCATTTTTTCAAGTGTAATAATATGATTCGGATCGCACAGGGTTTCACCCGTTGTAACATCCTTTAAACCGATAGCGGCGGCAATATCACCAGCGCGAACTTCTTTTAATTCAGCTCTATCGTTTGCGTGCATCTGCACTATACGACCGATACGCTCTTTCTTACCTTTAATCGGGTTATAAACAGAATCGCCTGTTTTAATAACGCCGGAGTAGCAACGAAAGAATGTTAGCGTTCCCACGAATGGGTCTGTTGCTATTTTAAAAGCTAAAGCAGCAAATGGAGCACTATCACTTGCTTCTCTTGACGATACAGTTTCGTCTTTATCATCTAGTACCCCTTTGATTGCAGGTACTTCTGTCGGCGCAGGTAAATACTCAACAACTGCGTCAAGAACCGCCTGTACACCCTTGTTTTTAAATGCTGACCCGCAGCAAGCTAACACAATGTCATTACTCAGGGTACGAATACGCAACCCCTCTTTAATTTCTGCTTCGGACAACTCTTCGCCATTCAGATACTTGTCCATCAATTCGTCATTTGCTTCTGCTGCAGCTTCAACCATTTCGGTTCTATATTTTTCAGCCTTCGCAAGATATTCGGCTGGAACTTCTTCATAAGTGAAGGTTGCGCCTTTGTCGGCTTCATTCCAATTAATCGACTTCATTTTTATAAGATCAATTACGCCTCTAAATTCTTCTTCTGTGCCAATATTTAATTGAATTGGTACACAGTTTGCGCCTAAACGCTTGCGAATTTGATTCACAACACGCTCAAAGTCTGCGCCCGCTCGGTCCATCTTATTGATAAAGACCAACCGTGGTACATGATATTTATCGGCTTGACGCCATACTGTTTCTGATTGAGGTTCAACTCCTGACGAACCACAAAAAACAACGACCGCACCATCAAGAACACGCAGTGAACGTTCAACTTCAATCGTGAAGTCGACATGTCCAGGTGTGTCTATAATATTGATGCGGTGTTGATCGAACTGCTGCTGCATACCTGCCCAAAAGCAAGTAGTTGCAGCAGAAGTTATCGTAATACCACGTTCCTGTTCTTGTTCCATCCAATCCATGGTGGCAGCACCATCATGAACTTCACCGATTTTATGTGAAATACCGGTATAGAACAAAACACGCTCTGTTGTTGTGGTTTTACCCGCATCAACATGCGCAACAATACCAATGTTGCGATAGCGTTCGATAGGCGTACTACGTGGCATACTTCTCTCTTTTTCCGTAAAGTTCGAGTGATTAACTCAAGACTACCAGCGGTAGTGAGCAAACGCTTTGTTTGCTTCTGCCATGCGGTGAACGTCTTCACGTTTCTTAACCGCACTACCTTTGTTGTCTTGTGCATCAAGCATCTCAGCTGCTAAACGTCCCGCCATGGATTTTTCACCACGTTTACGTGCCGCATCAACCATCCAACGCATACCAAGAGCATTACGACGAACTGGACGAACTTCTACTGGTACTTGGTACGTAGAACCACCAACACGGCGAGATTTAACCTCGACTGTAGGGCGGATGTTCTCTAGTGCATCTTCAAACACTTCTAGGTGTGGCTTAGACGTTTTTTGAGCAACAATTTCAAGGGCACCGTAAACGATTTTTTCAGCGGTGGACTTCTTGCCGTCGAGCATTACGACATTCATGAACTTAGCAAGCAACTGTGATCCGAACTTAGGATCTGGTAGGATTTTACGTTGACCTACGACTCTTCTTCTTGGCATCTTAATTCTCCGTGGAATTCAGGTATAACCCAAAACTCTAATTTAATAGTTTGGCCTTACTAACGGAGAACCGTTAAGACTTAGGCCTTTTTGCGCCGTACTTAGAACGGGCTTGTCTACGATCGTTTACACCAGAGCAATCCAATGTTCCGCGGACTGTGTGATAACGAACACCTGGTAAATCTTTAACACGACCACCGCGGATAAGTACCACGCTGTGCTCTTGTAAGTTGTGACCTTCACCACCAATGTATGAAGACACTTCAAAACCGTTTGTTAAGCGAACACGACATACTTTACGTAGTGCAGAGTTCGGCTTCTTTGGCGTAGTTGTATATACGCGAGTACATACACCACGACGTTGTGGACATGCCTGTAAAGCTGCTACGCCCGATTTCTCGACCGGCTTTTTACGTGGCTTGCGCACTAACTGGTTAACTGTTGCCATTAACTAGCTCCTGGTTAAAATTTAATTCTCAAATAATTATTTCGCTCTTGCGAATATTAGTTGAGTTCTATTACAGACATATTCGCGAAACGAATAATCGCCGAGTCAAATACAGTCTGCTGCTCGTTAGCCCAGTAAAATCAACGATTAATGCCTTAATTTAAAAACAAAAAACCGCGACTTAATTTTACCAAAACATGTAATTGGCAAAATTGGGTCGCGGAATGGTATAGATCAAAGGCTGTAATGTCAAGCGGGGAGCATGTTTTCACATACTCCCCGCTTCATTTCATAGACATTTTTCTAACGTCGATTTACTAAGCGTTATCGTCGCCTGCATTTAGCAGTTCGGACATCGCTTTTTCAGCTTCATCAGCAGCCATTGAAGGTTCAACAGGCGCAAACTGAGCAGCTTTTCTAGCAGCACGTTTTTGATGATACGAGAAACCAGTACCAGCTGGGATCAAGCGACCAACAATAACGTTCTCTTTCAAGCCGCGTAAATCATCTTCTTTACCTTGAACTGCAGCTTCCGTTAACACACGAGTTGTTTCTTGGAATGATGCAGCAGAAATAAATGACTCAGTAGACAATGAAGCTTTAGTAATACCTAACAGCTGTGTTTCATAGCCTGCTGGAATTTTACCTTGTTTCTCCATTTCACGGTTAGCGATCTTAACTTGAGAAACCTCAACTTGTTCGCCTTCCAAGAAACGTGTATCGCCAGGAGTTGTAATCATACACTTACGTAACATTTGGCGAATAACAACTTCAATGTGCTTATCGTTAATTTTTACACCTTGCAAACGATATACTTCTTGTACTTCGTTTACGATGTAATTAGAAACAGCACTGATGCCTCTCAAACGTAGAATATCATGCGGAGATTCAGGTCCATCAGCAATGACTTCACCTTTCTCTACAGATTCACCTTCATAGACGTTCAGGTTACGCCACTTCGGGATCATTTCTTCGTAATGGTCTGCATCTTTTCTAGTAATAGTTAAACGTTTCTTACCTTTGGTTTCTTTACCGTACCCGATAACACCAGAAACTTCAGCAAGGATCGCAGGCTCTTTAGGCTTGCGCGCTTCAAACAAGTCAGCAACACGTGGAAGACCACCTGTAATGTCTCGAGTTTTCGAACTTTCTTGAGGTATACGTGCTAGCACGTCACCTTCTTTTGCTAACTTACCATCAGTTGTCTCGATGACAGTAAAACTTGGTAAGCGAATTTCTTGAAGGCCAAATTCGACATTATCAAGAATAAGCTTAGGGTCTTTAGCATTTGCTTTAGAAAGATCTTTAACAACGATACGAGTTAGACCAGTCAATTCGTCTTGTTGCATCTCTGTGTTTGAATCGTCTATATCAGCAAAAGTGATCTTAGAATCACGCTCAGTCACGATTGGGTGACTATGCGGGTCCCAGTTAGCGACGATATCGCCAGAGGTAACGGATGCATTATCATCCACATTCAGCAGCGCGCCGTATGGCACTCTATAACGCTCTTTCTCACGACCTTGGTCGTCGATAACCGTTAATTCAGTTGAACGTGAAATGATAACCACTTTCTTATCACTGTTACGTACGAATTTCGCGTTAGAGAACTTCAAAGTACCCGTTGTTTTAACCTGTACGTTGTTTTCTGCCGTTGCACGAGAAGCCGCACCACCGATGTGGAATGTACGCATTGTTAACTGTGTACCAGGTTCACCGATTGACTGTGCAGCAATAACGCCGACCGACTCACCAGCACCAACCATGTGGCCACGTGCAAGGTCGCGACCATAACAATTAGCACAAACACCAAAGTCATTATCACAAGTGATAACTGAGCGAACCATAATTTGGTCTACCGAGTTAATCTCTAGTAAATCAACAAGTGCTTCGTCAAGTAATACGTTACGCTCTACTAATACTTCATCGGTACCAGGCTTAACTACGTCTTCAGACACAACACGACCTAGAACACGTTCGCGTAGTGCTTCAACAACATCTCCACCTTCGATTAGAGGTGTCATTTTAACACCTTCGAATGTGCCACAATCATCGTTATTAATAACCAAATCTTGTGCAACGTCTACGAGGCGTCGAGTTAAGTAACCTGAGTTAGCTGTTTTCAATGCTGTATCGGCCAAACCCTTACGAGCACCGTGAGTAGAGATAAAGTACTGAAGTACGTTAAGACCTTCACGGAAGTTAGCTGTGATTGGTGTTTCGATGATTGAACCATCTGGCTTAGCCATCAGTCCACGCATACCCGCCAACTGACGAATCTGTGCAGCACTACCACGAGCACCCGAGTCAGCCATCATATAAACAGAGTTAAATGAGGTTTGCTCTTCGTCTTCGCCGTTTTTGTTTTTAACAGTTTCAATCTTTAAGTTATCCATCATCGCTTTTGCAACGTTTTCATTGGCCGTTGACCAAATATCGATAACTTTGTTGTAACGCTCACCGGCAGTTACAAGACCTGATTGGAACTGCTCCTGAATTTCAACAACTTCTGCCTCTGCAGCGGCGATGATTTCTTTCTTCGCATCTGGAATTACCATGTCATCAATACCGACTGATGCACCCGCGATCATCGCATAGTGGAAACCGGTATACATGATTTGGTCAGCTGCGATAACAGTGTCCTTCAAGCCTAACGTGCGGTAGCAAGTGTTTAACAGTTGTGAAATTTGCTTTTTACCCATCGCTTGGTTGATGATTTCAAAAGGTAATCCGACTGGCAACGTCAAAGAGAAAATAGCACGACCAACAGTTGTATCGGTTAATGTTACTTTTTCAGATTTGGTGCCGTCTTCGGCAACAACAATTTCCGTAATACGTACTTTGACGCGAGCATGAAGCTCAGCGCTGTCTGTGCGATAAGCTTTTTCAGCTTCGAACGGACTCGTAAATACCATGCCTTCACCTAAACCATTAACACGGTCTCGTGTTAGATAGTAAAGACCCAATACAACGTCCTGTGAAGGAACGATAATTGGTTCACCGTTAGCTGGTGAGAGAATGTTGTTCGTAGACATCATTAACGCGCGGGACTCTAACTGAGCCTCGATTGTTAATGGTACGTGAACCGCCATTTGGTCACCATCGAAGTCAGCGTTGTACGCTGCACATACTAATGGGTGCAATTGGATTGCTTTACCTTCAATCAAGGTAGGTTCGAACGCTTGGATACCAAGTCTGTGAAGTGTTGGTGCCCGGTTAAGTAACACAGGATGTTCACGAATTACTTCGTCAAGAACGTCCCATACTTCCGGCGCTTCACGTTCAACTAATTTCTTAGCCGCTTTTATAGTTGTTGCTAAACCACGAGCCTCTAACTTGCCATAAATAAACGGCTTGAATAATTCAAGTGCCATTTTCTTAGGAAGACCACATTGGTGTAAACGCAATGTTGGACCAACGGTAATTACAGAACGGCCAGAATAGTCAACACGCTTACCAAGAAGGTTTTGACGGAAACGACCTTGCTTACCTTTGATCATGTCAGCAAGTGACTTCAATGGACGCTTGTTAGAACCAGTGATAGCACGACCACGACGACCATTATCAAGAAGGGCATCAACCGCTTCTTGTAACATACGTTTTTCGTTACGTACAATGATGTCTGGTGCAGCAAGGTCTAATAGACGCTTCAAACGGTTGTTACGGTTAATTACACGACGATATAAATCGTTCAAATCTGAAGTCGCAAAACGGCCACCATCTAGCGGTACCAATGGACGTAATTCAGGTGGTAATACCGGTAATATTGTTAGAATCATCCACTCAGGCTTGTTACCAGACTGTTGGAAGGATTCTAGCAATTTAAGGCGTTTAGTAATTTTCTTACGCTTAGTTTCAGAATTAATTGACGGTAATTCTTCACGCATCGCGGCAACATCTGCTGCTACGTCTAGCTGCTTAAGCAATTCAAATACTGCTTCTGCACCCATTTTAGCTTCGAATTCATCGCCATGCTCTTCCAAAGAATCTAAATATTCTTCTTCAGTTAATAATTGTCTTGCTTCCAGCTCTGTATAACCGGCTTCGGTTACAACATATGATTCGAAGTAAAGTACACGTTCGATATCACGTAATGTCATGTCCAACATTAAACCGATTCTTGACGGTAATGATTTAAGGAACCAAATGTGCGCAACTGGACTAGCCAATTCAATGTGACCCATGCGTTCACGACGCACTTTAGTTAGGGTAACTTCGACGCCACATTTTTCGCAGATAACACCACGGTGTTTCAAACGCTTGTATTTACCACACAAGCATTCGTAGTCTTTTACTGGACCGAATATACGCGCACAAAAAAGACCATCGCGCTCTGGCTTGAAAGTACGATAGTTTATCGTTTCAGGCTTTTTAACTTCACCAAAAGACCATGATCTAATCATGTCCGGCGAAGCAAGACCGATTTTGATATTATCAAATTCTTCGGTCTTATTTTGTTGCTTAATAAACTTTAGTAAGTCTTTCACATATCTCTCCCAACGGAGTCATTGTCACGACCCTGAAACCACCTAAGTGGAAACAGGGCCAACCTGTTTAAGCTCAATCGATGCGCTTACCGTTTTTGTTCTTCAAGCTCAATGTTGATACCCAATGAACGGATTTCTTTCAACAATACGTTGAACGATTCTGGCATGCCAGGCTCCATTCTATGGTCGCCGTCAACGATGTTTTTATACATCTTAGTACGGCCATTAACATCATCAGACTTAACAGTCAGCATCTCTTGTAAGGTATACGCAGCACCGTACGCTTCTAGTGCCCACACTTCCATCTCACCGAAGCGTTGACCACCGAATTGCGCTTTACCACCAAGTGGCTGTTGCGTAACCAAACTGTAAGAACCAGTAGAACGTGCATGCATCTTGTCATCAACCAAGTGGTTAAGTTTCAACATGTACATGTAACCTACAGTAACAGGACGCTCAAACGCTCTACCTGTGCGACCATCAAACAATGTGATTTGGCCACTTTCAGGAATATCTGCTAATTTCAGCATTTCTTTTATTTCTGACTCACGCGCGCCGTCGAATACCGGAGTAGCAACAGGAACACCTTTGCGCAGATTTTCAGCTAAACGCTTAATCTCATGATCAGAGAAAGTATCAAGATCTACTACCTGATGACATTCACCAAGGTTGTATATCTCTTTTAAGAAACTACGTAACTTAGTAATTTCTTCTTGCTCTTTTATCATGCGGTCAATTTTCACACCTAAGCCATGGGCAGCCATACCTAAGTGAGTTTCAAGAATCTGACCGATGTTCATACGTGACGGAACACCCAATGGGTTTAATACGATGTCGATCGGCGTGCCGTTTGCATCGTATGGCATATCTTCAACAGGTTGAATTGCTGAGATAACACCCTTGTTACCGTGACGACCAGCCATTTTATCACCTGGCTGAATATGACGCTTAACAGCAAGATAAACTTTAACGATTTTTAACACACCCGGTGCCAAGTCATCGCCTTGGGTAATCTTACGGCGTTTGTTTTCAAACTTCTTATCGAAGTCGTTTTTAACTTCTTCATGCTGCAGTGCACTTTGATCAAGCTCGGACTGCGCATCTTCGTCTTTCAACGTGATATCAAACCATTTTTCACGTGGCATGCTGTCTAATTTAGCTTGGTCAATTCCGTTCTTAAGTAACAAGTTCGTAGTACGAGCAAATATACCATCAGCTAGAATACCGAATTCATCACCTAAGTCTTTCTTCACTTGGCGCAACTGCATATCTTCAATTTCTAACGCGCGCTTGTCTTTCTCAACGCCGTCACGTGTAAACACCTGAACATCAATAACTGTACCGCGAACGCTGTTAGGCACACGAAGTGAAGTATCTTTAACGTCAGACGCTTTTTCACCAAAGATTGCTCGTAATAGTTTCTCTTCTGGCGTAAGTTGTGTTTCACCTTTAGGTGTCACTTTACCTACCAGAATGTCGCCACCTTTCACTTCAGCACCAATATAAACCACGCCTGACTCATCAAGCTTGCCTAACGCAGACTCGCCAACGTTTGGAATATCAGAACTAATTTCTTCAGGACCTAACTTGGTATCGCGAGCGATACAGCTAAGTTCTTGAATGTGAATAGTAGTAAAACGATCTTCTTCAGCTACACGCTCAGAAATAAGGATCGAATCCTCGAAGTTATAACCATTCCAAGGCATGAACGCGATGCGCATGTTTTGACCAAGCGCTAATTCACCTAAGTCAGTTGACGGACCGTCGGCCAGCACGTCACCAGTCACAATGGGGTCACCCACATTGCATGTTGGTCTTTGGTTAATACATGTATTTTGGTTAGAACGTGTGTACTTAGTCAAGTTGTAAATATCGATACCAGCTTCACCGGCTGTCATTTCTTCTTCATTTACTTTAACTACGATACGGCTCGCGTCGACATAGTCGATCGTTCCGCCACGTTTCGCCACAACAGTGACGCCCGAATCTACAGCTACCGTCTTCTCCATACCAGTTCCAACTAAGGGCTTATCAGCTCTTAGCGTCGGTACAGCTTGGCGTTGCATGTTCGAACCCATCAATGCACGGTTAGCATCATCGTGTTCTAGGAACGGAATGATACTAGCTGCTACTGATACGATTTGTTGCGGTGACACATCCATATAGGTAATGTCATCTTTTTGCATTAGCGTGGTTTCACCACGATGACGACAAGGTATCAAATCTTCAACTAATGCATTTTTATCATCGAGTAACACGTTTGCTTGTGCAATCGCGAATTGACCTTCTTCAATTGCTGACAAGTAGTCAATATCGTCAGTCACGATACCATCTACAATGCGGCGATATGGGGTTTCTAAGAAACCAAAGTCATTTGTTCTAGCGAAGCTCGCAAGAGAGTTAATCAAACCAATGTTTGGGCCCTCTGGCGTTTCGATTGGGCATACTCGACCATAGTGAGTCGGATGCACATCTCGCACTTCAAAGCCTGCTCTTTCACGCGTAAGACCACCCGGGCCTAAAGCAGAAATACGACGTTTATGCGTCACTTCCGATAGAGGGTTGTTCTGATCCATAAACTGAGATAATTGGCTAGAACCAAAGAACTCTTTTACAGCAGCAGAAATAGGCTTAGCATTAATTAAATCTTGCGGCATGATGGCATCAAGATCGCCGAGGCTTAATCGCTCTTTAACAGCGCGTTCAACACGTACCAGACCAACACGGAATTGATTTTCTGCCATTTCACCAACAGAACGGATACGGCGGTTGCCTAAGTGATCGATATCATCAACTTCATCTTTACCGTCACGAATAGTGATAAGCTGCTTCATCACTGAAACAATATCTTCTTTCGCTAGCGTGCCTGAACCAGTAAGTTCTTCACGACCTAAACGGCGGTTGAACTTCATTCTACCTACAGCAGACAAATCGTATCTGTCTTCAGAGAAGAATAAGTTATCAAATAACGTTTCTGCGGCGTCTTTAGTCGGTGGTTCACCGGGACGCATCATGCGGTAGATTTCAACAAGCGCTTCTAACTTATTAGTGCTTGAATCGATCTTAAGAGTGTCTGAAATATAAGAACCATGATCAAGCTCGTTGATGTACAAGGTTTCAAATTCAGTAACACCTAGTTCACGCAACTCAAGTAAGTTTTCTAGCGTTACTTCATCGTTTGCGTTAACTACCACTTCGCCAGTTTCTTCGTTAACGAAAGTCTTAGCATAAATTTTGCCAAGTAAGTATTCAGCTGGAACTTCCAACTCAGTAACTTTTGCTTTCTCTAACGCACGAGTATGACGAGCAGATACTCTTCGACCAGCTTCTACAATTACTTCACCTTTGCCATCCATGATGTCAAATTGTGCAGTTTCACCACGTAAACGGTCAGGAACAACGTCCATCAACAGTTTATCACCAGTCATGCGAACATTGGTTTTATCGAAGAATAAATCAAGGATTTCTTCGGTGCTCATTTCTAACGCACGAAGGATTATTGTCGCTGGTAATTTTCTGCGACGGTCGATACGAACAAATAAATTATCTTTCGGATCGAACTCGAAATCCAACCATGAACCACGGTATGGAATGACGCGCGCATTATAAAGTACTTTACCAGACGAGTGAGTTTTTCCCTTGTCATGATCAAAGAATACGCCAGGTGAACGATGCAACTGAGATACGATTACTCGCTCAGTACCATTGATCACGAAAGTACCGTTTTGAGTCATCAAGGGGATTTCACCCATATATACTTCTTGTTCTTTGATGTCTTTAACTGTACCTGCAGCGGCTTCTTTATCAAACAAGACAAGACGCAGCTTGACTCTTAAAGGAGCTGAATAAGTTACACCACGAATTTGACATTCTTTTACATCAAACACAGGCTCGCCTAGGCGATATGCTACATACTGTAACTCACTGTTACCGCTGTAACTTTTAATTGGAAACACAGAGCGGAATGCCGCTTCTAAGCCGTATTGACCATCAGGATCTTGGTCAATGAACTTCTTAAATGAGTCCAGTTGGATTGAAAGGAGGTATGGAATTTCCAATACCTGCGGGCGCTTGCCAAAATCCTTACGGATACGTTTCTTTTCACTATTAGAGTAAACCATGGGTTCCTCAGCCGACTGATTTTAGACCCAACCTGCTACACGTACCATCTTCATGTGTAACAAACTTCCAGTACCCTTTTAGTAGGGCATTAACTTAAGTAAAAACTAATAAAATAAAAATCTTTCATTAATTAAAACAACTACTTAGCGGTTAATTGCCAACGCATTTTTAGATAGCAAACAAAGGGTGAAATATTGCATATCATATAGCGCAAAAAGGCAGGTGATTGAAAATCACCTGCCTGAGCCTGTTAAGGCCAGTAATTAAAAATACTAATTACTTGATTTCTACTTCAGCACCAGCATCTGTTAGTGCTTTTTGCAATTCTTCAGCGTCGCTCTTAGAAACGCCTTCTTTAATTGCTTTCGGTGCAGATTCTACTACATCTTTAGCTTCTTTCAAGCCAAGACCAGTTGCGCTACGCACTGCTTTGATAACAGAAACTTTGTTAGGACCGAATGAAGTAAGAATTACGTCAAATTCAGTTTGCTCTTCAACAGCTTCAGCTGCTGCAGCTGGACCAGCTACTGCTACTGCTGCTGCTGCAGATACATTGAATTTTTCTTCTGCTGCTTCGATCAGTTCTACCAATTCCATTACTGGCATTTCTGCGATTGCGTTTAATATATCATCTTTGGATAGAGCCATTTCTCTAAACTCCTGGGTTTTTGAATGTTAAAAATTATAATGCCAAAAAAGAAAATTATTTTTCTTCTTTGATCGCCGCCAATACGCGCACAAACTTGCTAGGAACTTCGTTAATAGTACGAACGAACTTCTCAACAGGTGCTTTGAAGGTTGCAAGTAATCTTGCAAGTGCTTCGTCGCGGGTCGGTAGTGAAGCTACTGCGTCCAATTTCTCTGGACCTAATAGACCGCTACCAATTGACAATGCTGTGACCTGTAACTTAGGGTTAGTTTTAGAGAAGTCTTTGAACAAACGCGCTGCGCCGCCCGGTGCTTCAATAGAGAAACCATAAATTAAGGGGCCCGTTAAGGCACTGTCGATGTCTGCAAATTTACTGTCTGCCAATCCACGTTTAGCTAGAGTATTACGTATTACCTTGAGGTATACGCCCTGCTCACGAGCCTTATTGCGGAGGTCAGTCAGTTCACGAACTTCCATCCCACGGTATTCAGCGACGGCAACGGATAGAGCGCGAGAAGCAACTTCATTTATTTCAGCTACGATCTCTTTTTTTGCTGCTAAGCCTAATGCCACTGAGTTCACCTTCTTAAAATCTGAATCAAGTTTGAGCCTTTCGACCTTTACCTTCATCAGTGTTTACAGATTGATACTTAATATGCTGGATGAAAACATCTGAAACATATTTTGTACCGCTCTACGGTGTTCATTCCCAGAGAGTCTGAGTTGAAACCACCGTCTGCGCAGGTAGTATTAAGCTATGGCATTCGCTTCTTTCGAAGTGTGTAAAAGTTCTCTTACCTCTTTCACTGCCCAGCGCCTGCGGTCTTGGACGGGAGTTGACTTACGCTTTTGGCGTAAACAACTCCAACCCACAACCTTAAGGAGAAAAACTAGTTAAGCTTTTTGAACTAATGAACTCTGGTTTACAACAACACCAGCGCCCATTGTTGTGCTTAAACTAACTTTTTGTATATACGTTCCTTTAGCAGAAGAAGGCTTCGCTTTCTTCAATGCTTCCAGCAATGATTCAAGGTTTTCTTGAATATGGTTTGCTTCAAAAGCAATTTTACCAATGCTAGCGTGGATAATACCGTTCTTATCGTTACGATATCTAACCTGACCGGCTTTTGCATTTTTAACTGCAGTAGCTACGTCTGGAGTAACCGTACCCGTCTTAGGGTTAGGCATAAGGCCACGTGGACCAAGGATTTGACCTAGAGTACCAACTACACGCATTGCGTCTGGGCTAGCAACAACTACGTCGAAATTCATTTCGCCTTTTTTAACTAATTCAGCAAGATCTTCCATACCAACGATGTCAGCACCTGCAGCTTTAGCAGCTTCAGCATTTGCACCTTGAGTGAATACAGCGACTCGAACGTCTTTACCAGTGCCATTTGGCAGTACAGTTGCACCACGAACGTTTTGGTCAGATTTACGTGCATCGATACCCAAGTTAATTGCTACGTCAACACTTTCTGAAAACTTCACAGTCGCAAGTTCTTTAAGTAGTGCTACCGCTTCATTAATTTCATATTCTTTACTTGCGTCAACTTTCTCAGAAATGTTGCGCATTCTTTTAGATAATTTAGCCATTCTATTAACCCTCCACTACCAAGCCCATACTACGAGCAGAACCCGCGATGGTGTTTACGGCAGCTTCTAAACTAGCAGCTGTCAAATCAGGTTCTTTTGTTTTTGCAATCTCTTCAAGCTGAGCGCGAGTAACTTTACCCACCTTCTCAGTATTAGGACGACCAGAACCACTCTTGATACCCGCAGCTTTCTTAAGTAAGAAAGACGCTGGAGGAGTCTTTGTAATGAATGTAAAAGAACGGTCTTCATATACAGTAATTTCTACTGGTACTGGAGAGCCTTTTTCAAGTTCTTGTGTTTTCGCATTGAATGCTTTACAGAACTCCATGATATTTACACCATGTTGACCTAGTGCAGGACCAACCGGTGGACTTGGGTTTGCAGCGCCTGCCGCAACCTGTAGCTTAATTAAGCCAGTGACTTTCTTCGCCATTATATTTACTCTCTATTAGTGGGTATAACGCCTTGAAGATACAGAGAATATCTTCTCAAACGGCTTCCCGATGCATAAAAAAGGGCGCAAAGTATAGGCTTTTGATGAATTAAATACAAGCGTTAATTCAAGTTTATTTTATGCTGGACGACTCACTCACAGCCGACTCCCAAACAGGCTCTAACTCGCATTTAGCGTATATTATTCTCTGCAATATAACCGAATAAATAAGCGCATTGTGCTGCTAATTAAATGGAATTAACAACAAATATAACTGACATCATTGGGCATAGTATCACTGTATCTGCAAAGCGTAATCTGTTTATAGCAAAAAAAGCTACCTATTTATTATTAGGCAGCTTTCTATTTTTTGCTAAATTTATTCGTTAGCCTTTTGGCATAATTACAGCATCGATCACATGAATAACACCATTTGATGTTTTAATGTCTGTTGTAATGACGTTTGCGTCGTCAACTTTAACACCATCGTCGCTCACTGTTACAGTAATGCTTGAACCTTCTAACGTTTTAGCAGAGTCTACCTTTACTACGTCAGCGGCCATTACTTTCCCAGAAACCACATGGTATGTCAAAATTTCCACTAGTTTAGCTTTGTTCTCTGGCAGCAATAGAGACTCAACCGTTCCGGCAGGCAATTTTGCAAAAGCTTCGTTGGTGGGGGCGAATACTGTTAATGGGCCCTCAGCTTTCAATGCATCAACCAAACCGGCTGCTTTAACAGCTGCAACCAACGTAGAGAAATCGCTATTACTAGCAGCTGTATCTACAATGTCCATTTTTTCACCATGATGCTCAGCCATTGCACCTGCTGAGAACACGACAGACAGCACAACTGCCGAAACCAATTTCATTGTGTTACTAATTACGCTTTTCATAATTCATCCTTAAGGGAAAGTTGTAGTTAAGTTGAGCACGAGGATTCGTACTGCTGCAATGTATACAAGGCAACGTCGTAGATAGTTGCTTTATTACAATTATTTAATAAAGCGATCATAATCAGAGGAACTGAAAACAGATTAGTTAATATTTAACAATAAATAGATAAAAAAAATCCAGCAATTAAGCTGGATTTTTTAATTTTAAATGACCGTGAAAAAATTAACCTTTTTCTACTTGTCCAAATTCTAACTCGACAGGTGTTGAACGGCCGAATATCAATACAGAAACTTTCAAGCGGCTCTTTTCGTAGTCGACTTCTTCGACTACGCCATTGAAGTCCACGAATGGACCTTCGGTAACGCGAACAACTTCGCCTGGTTCGAACAATGTTTTGGGTCTTGGCTTATCAACGCCTTCTTGCAAGCGATTCAATATAACATCTGCTTCTTTCTGCGTTATTGGCATAGGACGGTCTGACGTCCCACCAATAAAACCTAGAACTCGTGGAATACTTTTCACTAAGTGCCAAGAATCTTCGTTCATTTCCATTTGCACTAAAACGTAGCCAGGAAAAAATTTCCGCTCAGATTTGCGTTTTTGTCCAGCGCGCATTTCCACGACTTCTTCGGTTGGCACTAAGATTTCACCAAAGTAATCTTCCATGCCGTGCATTTTGATATACTCGAGCAATGTCTTTTTAACACGGCCTTCGTACTGTGAAAACGCTTGTACTACATACCATTTTTTGTCAGACATGTTTACACTCCGATGTTAGTAATTAAGCCAATTACCCAAACTAATACCATATCAATTAGATATAACATCACACCGACAACTGCGGTAGCTAAGAGAATAATAAGTGTCATCCGGTTTGCTTCACTGCGACTAGGCCAGATGACCTTGCGAACTTCAGTGCGCGCATCTTTTGCGAAGATTAAGAAATTACTGCCTTTTTCAGTGGTTGAAGCAATACCTAAAGAAATGATAACAATGGCAACAGCAGCAAGCGCTCTGTATAACACCGAAATTTCTTCGTAAGCACTATATGCATAAACCAAACCACCTAAAAGGGCGACCACTACAATCCATTTTACCAAGTCTAACGGGTTAGACGCGTTTTCTGCCTTATCACTCATCAGTGTTACCCTAAACTAGCCACGCTTACAAATCGCGAGCTATTAATTAAATCGTTATGTCGGACCTATGCCACTATAAAAAGTGGCAGGGGTGGAGGGACTCGAACCCCCAGCCATCGGTTTTGGAGACCGCTGTTCTACCAATTGGAACTACACCCCTAAATCCGTGCGATACATTTTTCAGTTACAATTCCCTTGTGATGTTGTGTTCTTAAAAGGAAGTCATCAGCGCCATAAGGGAGGGAGCAGTATTATACTCATGCAACCAAGTTATACAAGTACCTTGCACCGCTTAGTTGCACTAATCAAGCAAATTACTTGCGTATGAGGCTAAGACAACATTCCTAATGTATGGATAGCGTTCGAAATATCAACTATCTACCGATTGTAAATCCAGTATGACTAATTGTTGCGTAAGCCAGAATCTACGCTATCGAATTCCATTAATTCAAAGTGTAAATACAAATATCGGCGGCGTCATGAGTCGAATATTCAGTATAATTGCTAGTCGACACCAATAAAACCACCTGTTTGATGTGCCCATAACTTAGCATAAATCCCATTTTTTTCGAGTAACTCTTGATGATTGCCTGACTCAACAACCTTGCCCTTGTCGAGCACTAACAGCCTGTCCATTTGAGCAATAGTGGATAATCGATGAGCAATAGCTAATACGGTTTTGCGTTGCATAACTTGATCTAGACATTGCTGAATTGCAGCTTCAACTTCTGAATCCAGTGCCGACGTAGCTTCATCTAAAATTAGAATAGGTGCATCTTTCAGCATAACTCTGGCAATTGCAATTCGTTGCCTTTGGCCACCGGATAGCTTAACACCGCGCTCTCCAACATGAGCATCATAGCCGGTGCGACCTTTGGCATCACTTAGTGACAAAATAAACTCATGCGCCTCAGCTTGTTTGGCTGCATTGATCATGTCTTCATCCGTCGCATCAGTGCGCCCATAAATAATATTGTCACGCACACTGCGATGCATCAAGGAAGTATCTTGAGTGACCATACTAATATGCCGGCGCAAACTCTCCTGCGTAACATCAGTGATACCTTGTCCGTCGATAGCAATTTTACCTGACTGAATATCATAAAAACGCAGAAGCAAGTTCACTAAGGTTGACTTTCCGGCACCAGAACGACCCACTAGTCCCACTTTCTCACCCTCTCGAATACTAATATTTAGATCGTCCAATACTTTTATTTCGGTATTATTTTTGGCGACATAGGCAAAATTGACATCTTTGAATTCAATACCACCGCCCTTAATTTTCAGAACCGGTGCATCATTTTTGTCCTCAATAGTCGCAGGCATTGCCAACGTATTAATGCCATCTTGAACGGTCCCAATGTTTTCAAATAACGAAGAAACTTCCCACATTATCCACTGTGACATACCGTTTAAACGCAAGCTCAGGCTGACAGCTATAGCGATGTCACCAGGCGATACAGCACCGTTTACCCATAAGTAGATTGCTAGTGCTGATACTGCAAAAACCAATAAGGAATTACTTGCCCAAACGCAAGCCTGCAATATAGTAACCAACCGCATTTGCGGATAGACTGTTTGTAGAAACCCATCCATTCCCTCTCGCGCATAGTCTTCTTCACGCTTGTTATGCGAAAACAATTTGACCGTCATAATATTAGTGTAACTGTCAATGATTCGACCGGTCATGATAGAGCGAGCGTCTGCTTGTTTTTGTGACACTGCCTTCAACTTAGGGAGGAGCGCTCGAAGAATAACTACATACACCACAAGCCAAATAATTAATGGCACACTTAAACGCCAATCGGTGGAGAAAACTAATACGATAATGCTGATAAAATACACACATATATAAACCGCAAGGTTCATGATTTTCATGACTGTCTCGCGCACAGACAGTGCAGTTTGCATTACCTTTGTAGCAACACGGCCTGCAAATTCGTCTTGATAAAAAGATAAGCTTTGACCGAGTAGATAGCGATGCGCTTGCCAACGAATCCGCATCGGAAAATTACCCAATAAAGATTGATGAGTTAGCGCCGATTGAAGAATAACGAGCGCGGGTAGAAAAACCATGACTACCAGTCCCATCCAAATCAAGCTGCTCATTTCTTCCGCAATAAACGTGGCTTTGTCGCGCGTTGCAAACCAATCAACAAGCTGTCCCATATAACCAAACAAGGACACTTCTAAAATTGCTACTACGGCACTAATGACCGATACCGAAATAAGTACTTTCCACATGCCAGCAGAATAATAACGACAAAATGCAATGAAGTCTTTAGGGGGCTGCTCGGGTGGACTTTCTGGAAACGCTTTGGTTAGATTTTCAAAGAATGAAAACATGCTCTCTCTTTATGTAATTGGATGCGAAACAGGTATTTGAATAGCGAATAACCGTGATTTTTTTATCTCATTCCGTAGTCAAAAAATTTGTAATCTGTATGTACTCGGATATTTATAGCTAAATATGACTATATCGGTGAATATTTTTTGTAATGGATTCCGCTCGGTTCAACTTAATTTGCTGCATTGGCATCACTGCATTACCACTATAATGGTCGAAAATAGGCTCTAAGCGACTAAACAAACTCAGTTACCATTATACTGACTATTCATCATTTAGGCACCGAACATAAAAACGGGTGAATAAATCCAGCAATAGTTTTGTTTTTTTAAACAATTCATATGATGTTATGAACGCATAAAAAAGACAATTTAATAGTAACAATCTGTCCTCTTTGTTGTCGCGATTATAGAAATTTTGCGAACAACCCCACAATCCAATAGATAACAATACCGAACTGAACTAAAAACAACACAAACCTAGCTTGAATGGCTATATTAGAGGTTGATACTAAATGTACCATTGATTGGCCCAATCTTGCGGCTAATAATATATACGCAAGATCATTGGTAACAGTCGCCGAATCGGTTGCAATAGCCAACAAAAGGACGCCGCCAATAAAACTAAAACACTCAACACAATTTGCCTGTGCGCGAGTAAGTCTGTTACCAAAACCTAGCACATCCGAGCCGTCAGATTGAAATTTAAGCCCTTTAAATTTACCACTCTGTGACAAATAACTACGATATAATGCTAGTGTTAACAACAATAATAACGTCCAACTTATGTAGCCTAACAACACAATAATTGATGCGTTCATATCTCTTCCTTTTTTGGTAATTTACTATTCTGATAAAGCATATGCTAACAGTATATGCTTGAAATACCCTCTAATACCTACCAAAACAGATGCAAAACTGCCTCACTAATTAAAAAGCAGTAAATTCAACAGAGTAATTAATACACGAACTAACTATTAGTTACGAACCCAAGTTTGAATAACTTTAGTCTTAGCCAAAATAGAGGCAATTAATGTTACAAGTTATTTCAATTTCGTGTTTGTAGTTGATTCTTTTTACTTTGGCTTTAAGCTAGTGTAAGTCAAAAGAACAGAATTACAGGACAAATAGATGAAGTATCTTAAAAAGGCACTATTAAGCATTAGCATAGCGATTGCAGTTGGTGCTTGCACACCTGCTAAACAAACAGCAGAAACAGCGTCAGTAGCCGCTGAACAAAAAGTGGTAATGAAATCTGGCATACTTAACGAGAACATGGATTTGAGCGTTAAACCCGGTGATAACTTTTTCAATTATGTGAATGGTACATGGTTGAAAAAAATAGAAATTCCTGCAGATAAAGCCTCTTACGGAAGTTTTGCAATTTTGGCAGATGAAGCACAAGAGCATGTTAAGGCTATTATTGATACAGCATCACAAGGTGACTATCCTGTTGGTTCTGATGAGCAGAAAGTAGGCGACATGTATAGTGCATATATGGATATTGAAAATCGCGATAAAATAGGTGTAAGACCATTAAAAACCGAGTTTGATAAAATTGCTAATATTGCTAGCTACGATCAACTCGTTGAATATTTCGCATATTCAGTTAAATATGGTTACGGCACACCCGTGAGTTTTTTCCAATATGCTGACTTTAAGTCGCCTAACGAATATGCACTCTATGCATGGCAGGCTGGTATTGGTTTACCTGACCGTGAGTACTATTTCAAAGAAGACGAAGACGGCAAAAAAATTCTTGCTGCATACCAAGCTCATATTGAAAAAATGTTTACACTAGCTGGCCTAGAAAATGGCCTTGAAAACGCTGAGATGTTGTTAGCACTTGAAACTAAAATTGCTCAACAACACATGAAAAAAGAACAATCTAGAAACTGGGCCGAAAATTATAACAAATTAAGCATGGAAGAATTAAAGGCCCTAATGCCCAATTTTAACTGGAGTGCGTTCGTAAAAGCGTCTGGTTTTGATATGCCTGACAGTATGATAATCATGCAAAATGACTTCTTAGCCGGTATAGATAAAGTGATTGCGGAAACCTCACTTGATGATTGGAAGTCATTTTTACAGTGGGGCGTGATTAATTCCTCCGCTGGTTCATTGAACACGGAAATGGATAAAGCGAATTTTGATTTCTACAGCACCGTTTTATACGGCGTAGAGGAGCAGCGCCCAATGTGGCGCCGCGGAACCGGCTTACTAAATAGCACCTTAGGTGAAGTAATTGGTAAAGTTTACGTAAAAAAGCACTTTCCGCCTGAAGCGAAACAGCGCATGCAAGTCATGGTTGATAACCTTATTTCAGCTTATGAAGTGAGTATTAAGGAACTGGATTGGATGACAGATGAAACACGTATTCAAGCTCTTGAAAAATTGTCTAAGTTTACTGTAAAAATTGGTTACCCCGATAAATGGAAGGACTATTCCGCATTGCAAGTATCTGCCAACGACTTGTTCGGTAATTTACGCAATGCTGCAGATGTCACTTACGCTGAAGAATTAGCGAAGCAAGGTAAGCCTGTCGATAAAACTGAATGGGGTATGAATCCACAAACAGTCAACGCTTATTACAACCCAACAGCAAATGAAATTGTGTTCCCGGCTGCAATATTACAACCACCTTTCTTTGATTTAAAAGCCGAGGATGCAGTTAACTACGGTGGTATTGGTGCAGTTATTGGCCACGAAATTGGACATGGTTTTGATGATTCTGGCAGCACGTTTGACGGCGACGGTGTGTTACGTAATTGGTGGACTGACGCTGACCGTGAAGAGTTTAAGAATAGAACAGGCAAACTTGTTGATCAATACAATGAATTTGAACCGTTGGAAGGTGTCTTTGTTAATGGCGAATTTACATTAGGTGAAAATATTGGAGATCTTGGTGGCATAAGTATCGCGCTCAGAGCATACCAAATGTCATTGAATGGCGCAGCGTCACCCGAATTAGATGGTTTTACAGGTGAGCAACGTGTTTTCCTTGGATTTGGTCAAGTATGGGCCGGTAAATACCGTGATGAGGCCTTAAAAAGCCAAATCAATACTGACCCGCACTCTCCTGCTCAATTCCGTGCGAATGGGTCGGTTCGTAACGTGCCGGAGTTCTATACTGCATTTGACGTAATGCCAACTGATGCGCTTTATCTTCCAGACGAAGAACGTGTAAAAATTTGGTAATTGCTTACCTATTGATAGTTATTAATTTGCGAACTTTAAAGCCGCAAACCTAGTGCTAAAGACACTAAAAAGGGATCTATATAATGTAGGTCCCTTTTTTTAGTTCTTGTTAAACATTGTATATCAGATAATCGCTGGTTGACGATAAGTTGTTATATTTATTAACAATATACTTCATGTGCTCCCTAATTATCTTCAAGGTTATTAATTTAAAAGTAAACGATCGACACCGTTAAAATCAAATGTTATATTATAACAATAATGCGTTTATTTACTTCACACCACTCTAGAAAGCACCGATCACTGTTGAAATATATACTGGTGGCTGTAGTCTTGTTCTCTGTTTTTGCTCAATGGCATAATTCAGTTCACGCCTTACAAAGCGAGCCTCAATGTCAGTTATGCCTGAGTTCTTTTGAATTTGAGCATTCTTTACCCATTAACGTTAAACTTTTTGAGACTTTACAAAAATCCTTTACTCCCCTCAACTTAGACTATTGCTCTTTTCAATCATTATTAAATACCCACTTTGGTAATAGAGATCCTCCTCTAGTTCTTTGAAACTCATTCCGTAAAACCCGTTAATGCTGAGTATCTTCTGATAGCTCAGTGAGTTTTGATTTGTAATTTAGAGAAAACATACAATGAAAGTAATATATTCTTCGATCGTTCTAGCGGTCTGCGCAGCGCTAACTCCTAATGTAGATGCTGCAGATAAAAAAATTCAAAAAGATGAAAGCGATATAGAAAAAATATTGATTACGGCATCCCCTTTTCAGCGCACAATACTTGAATCCAGTGTGCCTGTAACAATTCTCAGTGGAGCAGAGTTAGATCAAAATCAGGCCGCAACTTTGGGTGAAACACTCAAGAATGTGCCAGGGGTGCATAGTTCGTATTTTGGCCCAGTGGCAAGCAGTCCAATTATACGTGGTTTAGACGGTCCACGTATTAAGGTCTTACAAAATGGCTTAGGTGCCTCTGATGCATCGCGCGTTGGACCTGATCACCAAGTATCTACCGAAACTTCCACTGCAAGCCAAATTGAGATCCTTAGAGGTCCAGCCACCCTTTTATATGGTAGCGGTGCAATTGGTGGTGTGGTAAATGTAGTTGATAATCGACTGCCAGTAACCCGACAACAAGGCGTTAGTGGTGAAGTTTTTAGCCAATACGACAACGTGGCTGACGCAAAAACGCTATCAACCGACTTGAATGCTAGTGCGGGTGATTTGGTAGTGCATATAGATGCTTACAATCGTAGCACCGGCGATTATAAAATTCCGGTACCCGCAAATATAAATGATCAAGGCGGTAGCAGTAAATTGTCGAATTCAGCTATGGACGCAGATGGTTATAATCTAGGTGCAGGCTGGATACAAGATGATACAGTCGTTGCGTTTGCTTATGGCAGAATTAATTCTGAGTACGGCCTACCTGGAGAAGACGGCATATTTATAAAGTTAAAACAAGATAGATACCAAGCGATTGTTGACTGGAAGAATTTAGATGGTTTTATAAAGTCAGTGCATTGGCAGAATGCCTATACAGACTATAAGCATTCCGAAATCGACGGTGTCGAGGTTGGTACTACCTTTAAAAACCAAAGCACCGAGTCAAGACTATGGGGCGAACATACAACAATGTTTGGATGGAAAGGCGTATTTGGCCTGCATTATAACAATACTGATTTTGAGGCTATTGGTGAAGAAGCTTTCACCCCTCCAACTAAAACAGACAGCCTTGCCGCATTTGTGATGGAAGAACTGCAAACAGGGGCATTTATATGGCAGTTAGGTTCTCGAATTGAGCAAGTAACCCATGTTGTGAATAATGACTTTTTTGCTGAACGTGATTCACAGCAACATATTGCATTTGCTGATACCGATTATGTTGCAATCTCTGGATCTGTGGGCGTCGTTTTCAAAATCGATAGCGACAACACGTTGGCGTTTAACTACGCTTACTCAGAACGAGCACCGTCTGCTTCTGAATTCTTTTCGTATGGCCCACACATAGGTTCGGGTACTTATGAAATTGGTGGCGGCTTTGAGATAGTTAATAATAATGAGCAATACACCATTGTCCAGACCGCAAATGATATGGATAAAGAAGTATCTAACAACGTTGACTTAACTTACCGTCTGACTACTGATGATTTGAATGCAAGCTTTAGTGTTTTCTATAATCAAATTGATAATTATATTTTCGAAAATTTTACTGACTTAGTTTTTAGTGATGGCGGCTTAGTATCATCTCAAGTATTTGCTGACCAAGTTACTAATTTTGGAGAACCTGAAGATGAAGCTGATGGTTTACCTGTTGTTGTCTTTGCACAACAAGACGCTAAACTTTACGGCTATGAAGCTCAAGTCGATTGGCACTTAAACGAGCAGTGGCGTTTAGAAGTCTTTACCGATTACACCCGAGCTAAGTTAGCTTCAGGTATCGATGTTCCAAGAATTCCGCCGATGAGATTAGGCTCGTCAATTCATTTTGAATACGGTAATTGGCATACAGAGATGGAAGTTATTCGAAATAGTAAACAGAATAAGATAGCGATTAACGAAACTGAGACAGATGGTTATACAATGGTATCCGCGTCTGCTAATTATTATCTTGACCTAGATAATATTGATATGACGATTTACATAAAAGGCGATAACTTAACAAATCAGGAAGCTCGAGTTCATTCATCTTACTTAAAAAATGAAGCACCATTGTCCAGTCGTTCATTAAGTGTTGGCGTGCGTGCGCGCTTTTAAGCATTTTGGCTATACTAGCGGATACGGAAAAGTATCCGCTGTTTAGATGCGGGCTTGACGCTTAAATACGACGACAACAAACATAATGGCGACACCAATAGTTAAACTATAGCTGTGCTCGCCACCTATCAAAAAACCTAATGAGTAAGCCGGTGTGCATATCCCTAACACCCAAAGAAAAGTCGGCTTTGACTTTCCTAATAACAAATATAACGGGAAGACTAGGCTGTAAAAAAACAAAAAACTTTTATACAGGATTTCTTCGAGCGGTAAATCCCCCCAAGGGATGGTGGTATCTTTTACGAGGTTCAGTAAGCCGAACGTAATCACAGAAAATGCAGCTATTGCACTCGCCAGTAAAGACGGTTTTAGATAGTTCTGGGTACTTAACTCGCTGGTATGTGCTGCAATAGTAAATGCGATTTGAAGTGCTAAGAAGCCAATCACAGGATAAATAATAGCTGCTGGCACTTCTTGGTTAAAGAAAATATCACCCAAGTTGCCTGCATAATAAAATACAAATCCGAGCAAACTCAAAAACAATACGCCAAAACCTAATGCGAAGCTCATCTTGGGGTTATTACTATCGCGGTATGCACGGTGGAAAGTAATATCTAAATAGGGTGAAAATATAAAGCCTATGGCGAGTGGAAGCAAAGCATGGGGCCAATAGCCTTTTGCGCTGACATCAACAGGCTGCCAATCAGTCCCCAAGAAACCGATAAATAAGCCAATGGACAGAAGGTAAAAAGCCAAAGCCCAATAAGTGATGACACTTTTACTAAGGTAAATAACAAACGCTATAGACAACACAATAGCCAATAACAAGGGTTGACCAATCGTCATGCCAAGCCACGCCACAAAGAACAATTGATAGGCAATAGTTACATACGAGAAAACCGCAATCGCAAATTTATGCGTACTTTCAAAAACCTGCTGCTGCGCGCGTTGTTTGAAGTAGAACCCCATTGTAATTGCACCGCCGACATTAAAAATAGTGAAAGCAGCTAATGCGGGCCAGCCATAATCTCGGCCAAGTATTAAAGGAAAAAAACCGCCCAAACACCATAACCACGAACAGGCCAGATAGAAAGCGTATTGTAGAGTAGTTGACAAGTTTAAGTACCCACAGGCCACATATGGAAACTGATGGTGCCAGCGCCAATGCGTCGGCCAGCTTTGTTTTTATTGGTTCGAAATACTTTAATAGTCATCTCTATATTAAATTTACCACCGGCTTTAGTTTTCTCCGCTAATTCATCTAAATCGACAGACGCTTTGTACATAATTGCATCTATGCTTGGTAATAAAAAACGGTAGTTCAAACGGGTGCAAATCATACGATAGTCGCCTTTGGTCAGCATAAACAGATAAGAACCTGCGGCCAACTCTGAATTACCTAAAATGGCGCCACCAGACATTGTTCCGTACCAATTCAGGTTCAAGCGTCTTTTGGGCAAGATCGCATAATAATCGTCTTCAACGAAATTCATTTTCAAGCCACTTTTAAAAACAAAAGGCATATAAAAGAAGCTGAGCAGTCTGTTAAAAAACCGACTTTTTATCGACAAGCGATTAAAATATATTTCTAGCTTTGGTGGTAATGGAATAGCCATAGAGAACCTAAAAAAATCAATAATATTAACGAATAGACCGCACTCATATAACGAGGCGACATCTTAACAGCCGTTGGCTAAGATGTTTAGTTATATTCGCATTGACTGCATTTCATCACTCGGGGAGTTGTACTTTGAGTTTTTTGAAACAATAAATTGGTATACGCCAATCATCGCTTATTCTGACTCTCGAACTATTGATTATTAGTAAACAAGGTGGGTGACTTAGTCACTTTCGTCGTTATTAGTTTATCCGATTTTGGGGCCCGTGCGAGGCAAAGCTAGCTAAGATTTTTTCTGTCGACAATATTAAAGCTAAACGCTATCACTACCCCCCGCAATTTTAAAGACTTGCTGAAATTTAAAACAAAAAATGATACCTATGGTCTTGCTTTCGGTGATGAACTGCTCATTGTTGTGTCATCAAAGGATGAAAGGTGCGTTGCGTGAGATGGATACCCTTGACCGTATTAGTGGCGATGAATTTATCGTAGTAATAACAAATTTAGCTAAAAATGAAGATTATACGCAGACGTTACAGCGCATGTTACTTGTCGTGAAATTTGCCCTAGATGACTTTGCTACTAGATACTCATCTCTCACCTATCTTAGACGACTACCAGCCATCTGAATCAAAGAGTTATCTTCACTATGCATAAGTTACCGCTGCGAGCACCACCGCTCCCCCCATCCTAAGGTTGAACGATCGCGGTTGTACCCCGTTCGCTGATTGCGAATAGCATATCTACATACGCCTTTTCAATATCAGCGAGACCCGCGACAGCTACATCTGGGCCTGGTTCAACTAGAAATATCTCATTCGGAGCATGGGCTCCAGTGCCATACCCTAGTCCGGCCGGAATCAGTGGCAGACCCAAACGTTCGGTAAATTGGTAGAATGGAGCACTTCCTGCGATTCGGGGCTGAATAGCTAGACCCTTCGTGTACTTGTTATAGACACTGATGGTGGCCTGTACAATTGGGGCAGCCACTGACGTCTGAGCCGCAGGATAACCCGACATTTTACGTATCTCAATATCATGAAAGCCATTATTATCTAGGTGAGTTCGAATCAGCGCTAGTGCTTCGTCTGGGTCTTGACCCACCGGCAATCTCGAGTCCATCTTAGCGGTTGCCTTGTGCGGTAAAATGGTCTTGGTGCCTACCCCTGTATAACCTGACCATAGGCCATCAACGTTCAACGACGGCAAGTAGAGGCTTTCTACGATGGCATCTCGCCCCTGCAAATTATCAACCCACCGGGCGACGCCAAGTGACTTCTGGATGGCGCTATCATCATGCAATTTCGCAGCTCCGTTAATCAGTTCCTGCTCTTCAATAGTTGGAGGGCGGATACCGTCATAGTAGCCGGGAACTAATATAGTATTGCCATCCGCCGATGTCAGACTGGCAATAGCTTGAATTAGGCGCAGCGTAGGCGAGTCAACAATAGCCTTATAAGAACCATGTATCTCTGCCTCCTGCGGGCCTCCCCAGTCACCACCCCGTGACTCAATCTCAAAATACAAGATACCCTTTACGCCCAAAAACATACTGGCGTTGCCACCGGGTCGCTGCACAGCCATTGGGAACAAAACGCCATCGGCCTTGCGCATACGTGCCTCATAGACGTCGACAATTTGCGGATAGTGCGGTGAGCCGAGTTCTTCTTCTCCTTCCGCGGCTATCATTATATTAACAGGCAAGGTGCCCTCTACCGCAATAATAGATTCCAATGCATTCAAAAAAGCACGCTGCGGACCTTTTTGATTGACGGCGCCCCGCGCCATAATGACCTTGCCCAAAGGATGGTCAACAATATTGGCAGCAAAGGGAGGACTATCCCAGTCATCAGGGTTAACCGGTTGTACGTCATACATCATATACACCAAAAGAGTTTGCTCAGCGCCTGCGTCATAGTAACCCCAAACGCCGGGATGACCATCGGTAGGGACTAACTCAGTTTCCTGAAAACCGATAGCACCCAAATCATCTCTGAGCATTTCGGCCATCACCTGGATCCCGTCGTTCTGCGCACTGATAGAGCGTTGGCGCAACCAACGCTGGAGTGCGGCTGTATGGGCAGGCAAAGCACTATCAATATATGCATATATTTCGTCGTGCATGGCCGCATAAGGCGCGACGGTTTCCGGGTCATAAGCTTTGTCTGTAGTAATAACGAATTTTGGGCGCTGAATGTCCTGCGTCACAGTAACTATTTCACTGGCGCTATGGCTTTCGTCTGCCGCCGAGTCAGAATCAGCATTGCGGCTACAACCTGATAAAATCAACACGATTGGGAATACCAGTAACGGCAAGAGACGTATGGATTTGTTTGGCAATTTGTTGAGCTTCATAACAGTAAACACCTATGAGAGGAATTAGATACGTCAATAAGCATAGTACAAAAAAAATAAACGTTATACCTGATTTTTACAACAGGCAATAATTTAAGGCTATTTTAGCCTGAATGTGCCAATCACAAGACAAATGGCGCCACCAATTAAACCTAACCAAGCTTCAATAGGGGTGTCTCCGCTAAAAGCGCGCTCAACTTGTGAACCCGCAGAGTTGTAAACATCGTACCCCCACAAACATAACGTAGTTCCTAATATAATCAAGATGATACCAAGCAGTTTATTATTCATTATAATCTCTTTTTATTATTCTCTAAATTTATTTGACCAAGTCAGATCAATCTACAATAGCATCTAGTTATGCTGACTTAGAGCTTTCTAGCCTTAAAACGCTTCCCTTTAATACGGCGCTCACGAAACTGACTTAATGCCCGCTTTACGCTTCTGGCTTTGATCGCAATATAAGTATTACGAGCCGAAATAGAGATTTTACCGATATCTTCGCCCGGTACTTCAGCTTCTTTAGTTAACGCTCCTAAAATATCTCCAGCGCGCAACTTGTCACGTTTACCGCCATCCACCGCGATACAAACAAATTCAGGCTCTCTTATGCGGTTTGCGTGAAAGCGCACACCTTGAATATGAAGTTTGCTGATTTTCGCATCTGTTTTTGCTGCTATCTCGTCTAACCTGCGTTCTTCAGCATCATCAATTAACGTAATAGCTAAGCCTTTTTCTTCGGCTCGCCCTGTGCGTCCAATTCGATGCGTGTGAGTATCGATGTCTTCGCTTACTCTGTGATTGATGATTAAATCAACACGTTCAATGTCGAGTCCACGCGCAGCAACATCAGTCGCCACTAACACGCTGACGGTTTTATTTGCAAATCTAGCGAGTACTTGACTACGTTCCGACTGTTCTAAATCACCATGCAACCCTACAGCTGCGAATCCCATTTGGTATAACTCTTCACTGAGCTCTCGGGTTTCACGCCTTGTACGACAAAATACAATAGTTGACTCTATTTGATGATGAGTCAGCAAAGCTGCTACCGCCTGAGTCCGGTGTTCATTACTAATACGATAAGCTTGTTGTTCTATATTCGGCGCTGACTGCCCATCTTCAACCTTTATGATTTTTGCGTTGCGTTGGTATTGATCGGTAATACTTTTTATTTGGTCCGGAAAAGTAGCCGAAAATAACAAAGTTTGTCTTGTTGCAGCTGAAGCTGTTTGTGAAAGATGGTGCATAACCACTCGCATCTCGTCTTCAAAACCCATATCAAGCATGCGATCGGCTTCATCAAGGACAAAACAATTTACCTTTTTTAAGCTTAATGTGCGCTTGCCAATATGGTCCATAATGCGGCCTGGTGTGCCAACCACCACATTAGCACCATAACGTAATGATATTATTTGTGGTCCCATAGGCATTCCACCCACTAGCGCCACCACTTTTAAATTAGACATCCGTTTTGCCAATATACGAATTTGCTCAGCCACTTGTTCGGCTAATTCGCGTGTTGGACACATAATAAGCGCTTGCGGATTTTTAGCCTCGACATCGATTTTGCTTAGCAGCCCCAATCCAAACGCGAGTGTTTTACCGCTACCTGTTTTCGCTTGCACAGCAACATCAGCCCCTGCCAATACATCAGGTAAGCACGCTTGTTGAGTTTGTGTCATTTGCGTAAACTCTAAGGCATTTAAGGCTTCCATCAACGGTTCTGATAAACCCAAGCTAGAAAATGAAGTTGCGCTATTTGCAGCAGTTGATGTCATGCTAATTTCCATTGTAGGGTTTCACCCGCAAAAAATGGCACTATTTCATCGTCCGTGCCATCGTTTGTGGTTAATTTGATATTGCTAGGAACTTCCCAGCTTTGTTTGTTGAGTGTGATGGTACCTTTATTGCGCGGCAGCCCATAAAAATCCGGACCAAAATGGCTGGCAAAACCTTCTAGCTTTTCAATGACACCCAAATCTTCAAACACTTTTGCATATAATTCAATCGCACTCCATGCACTGTAGCAACCAGCACAGCCACAAGCGTTTTCTTTTTTATGCTTTTCATGCGGTGCTGAATCAGTGCCTAAAAAGAATTTTTTTGAACCTGATGCTACGACTTGTCTTAATGCTTGTTGATGGATATTACGTTTTAACACCGGTAAACAATAATTGTGCGGTCGCAAGCCACCTACAAATAAATCGTTACGATTAAGTAACAAATGCTGAGGCGTTATGGTCGCGGCCACATTATCGGAAGATTCGAGCACAAAGTCGACGGCTTCTTTCGTGGTAATATGTTCAAAAACAACCTTCAAGTTCGGAAAGTCATTTACAATGTCACGTAAATAAGTCTCAATAAACGCTTTCTCGCGGTCAAAAATATCAATATGCGCTTCGGTTACTTCACCGTGAATAAGCAACAACATACCCACTTCTTGCATCGCTTCAAAAACGGGATATAGCGTCTTTATTCCCTTTACAGCGGCATCAGAATTAGTGGTCGCCCCGGCCGGGTATAATTTGGATGCAACAATACCTGCAACTTTCGCATTTTTGATTTCTTGTGTGGAAGTTTGATTAGTCAGGAACAACGTCACCAGTGGCTCAAATTCAATACCAGGGGGCACTGCATCTAAAATACGCTGTTTATAATCTAATGCCATTTGAGTTGTCGTGACCGGAGGCACCAAATTAGGCATAGCGATAGCGCGTTTAAAACAACGAGCCGTTGCCGGCACAGTTTCTTTTAGCATTTCGCCATCGCGAAAATGCAAATGCCAATCGTCTGGGGTTTGAATAGTAAGCGTTGTCGTCATGCCAAGTCCACCGTGCATATGAGTCAAAATTTATGCCACATATTATGCCTTACTTGGGACCTAAACGGGCAAAAAAACCACGTTAATTAATCATAATTCCAGTTTTTTTAAACTATTTAAGGGAGTTAAGCTTATTTTTGCTATAAATAAGGGCTTATCTTCCTTGCCATAAGCGATGCATTCTTGGATTATACGTTTTTTGCGGCTTGATTCAGGACCAAACTCATTAGCATCATCTGAAATATCCGGTCCCACAAGAATATTAATCGGGTCGTTACTGCGCAATTCTTCTAACTGCTGTTTATCAATACAAAGTTTCTGACTTACATAAATCATAGGGTGGGAAATTAAATCAATATCTTCAAATACTGCTCTTTCAAGTAATGCTGAGGAAATAAGTCCCAATGGATACATTTCAGGAAAGTCCACTTTATCTGAAAATTCATCTATGAATAAACTCTGTTCAACCCCCGCGCTTGCCAGAAAGTTTTTAGCATTACCAACAATCATATATTTGCGTTTTAAAAAGTAATTTGTACCCGGCACGATTTCCCGATCTGGCAACGCATTAAGCATATGCATCGGTGGTAGTTTGGCGGGCATTGGCAATGTCATCTGATTACCGTCACGCTTGAATCCAACAATGGTTGGTTTCTTATTCGCATTGAGAATAAAGCGTCGACTGTAAACACTAGAACCATCGCCACTCGACCACTTTCCCTGTTTAAGACTGAGACTTATCTCATCATCGGGTCTTACACAATTTGCAAAACTGAATTCATACCCGCTGAATCTAAATTGGTCTGTATCTATTTCATTCACGCTATTCATTGCCAGTAGTTTGCACTGATATTCAATAAAACAACCTAACTGAAAGCCAAGTGCTATAGGGCCCTCAAATGGATTCCCGCGCAACCAATGCCAACGACTCTTGTCGTGAAACAAGTTCAAATCATCCGTAGAATTTCTTGCAATATCAATATGTAGTTGAGACATTAGTAGCATGCGTTTCTCTCATGTTTATTATTTTATTAATGAAATATTTTTAACTCATGACAAAAGTTTAGGTGAGAATAGCTATAACGCGAATTATCTATTGCCATCTCCTTTGGCTTTATCGGCTTGCAACAAACAAGCATAAATTTGAGTTAATTATACGTTTTAATTGAGTATGCCCAAAGTACTTAAGTAAGTGACAACAAATACAAAGGTTAAATAAACCTAAAAGAAGCACTAACAAAATGAAAGAAAAAAGGATAATCTTGGTCACATTAAAAATCATCATTATCGAAAAGATAGTTCAACATCAAAGACATTGAAATTCATGCAGCGCGCCATTAGTATTCGTAACATCTCTCCAGGGTCTAACTTTGGTAACAAGGTCCTTATCTGGTTTCTTGATCGCCTGCTTGGCATCAAAAAAATGGATATGCTCTACCGAAAGTATAAAATGCAGGGTTTGAGCAAAGAAGATTTTTCAGATCGACTCATACAAATACTTGAACTTGATATTCACGGTAAAGAGGAATTGCAGCGAAAAATCCCTAAAACCGGCCCAGTAGTCATTGCTAGTAACCATCCATTTGGTGGCATTGAAGGCGTTATATTAGCGCGTATAATTGGCGAAGTTCGCCCCGACTTAAAAGTACTGGCCAATAGAGGTCTCGGGATTTTTAAGGAAATTTCTGACTATTTTATTTTTACTAACCCTCTGTCTCCAAACGATCCCAAAAATGGCCCTTCGTTGCGTCAATGTGTCAAACATGTTCAGTCACAAGGCGCTTTACTGATTTTCCCTGCGGGCAAGGTGTCTTATTATCAAGAGTCTAAGTCAGGCATCAGTGAGCATCTTTGGAATAAACTGGTTGGCCGCCTAGTAAGCATTGACCAGTGTCAATACGTTCCTATTTTTATCAACGGTGAAAATAGTCCTAGCTTTTATCGTATTGAAAAAGTGTATTTTAAACTAAGAATGCTCTTGTTAGGTCGTGAATTGCTTAATAAAACGGGTGCTAAAATTGTTATTAATACCGGCAGTGCCATACAAGAAAAACAGTTCGACAAACAGCTAAATCATACCGAAAAAGCGATGCTATGTAGAGCATTAAGTTATGCTCAAGATCAACGTTGGCGGTATCAATGGCCTGCCGATGCTGTGATTGGGCAATTACCCATTACTGAAGAAATTAAAACCGAACAATTAGTCAGCGAAGTTGAGGCTCTGCCAAGCGAACAATTGTTACTTGAAAATAAAGATTATTCGGTTTATTTCGGCTATCAATCGCAGCTTCCCTCGGTCGTTCAGGAAATCGCTCGATTGCGCGAAATCGTTTTTCGAATGCATAATGAAGGTAGCGGGCAACCTATAGACACCGATGAATTTGACGCAACCTACACCCACCTTTTTATTATCAAAAAGGTGAATCATCAAATAGTCGGCGCATATCGAATCGGATTCACGGACAAGTTAACCGAGAAACGGGGGCCCGCTGGTCTGTATTTGCATAAAATGTTCAACTTCAAACCCAGCTTTGCAAATCAACAAGGCCCCTGCATGGAAATGGGCCGCTCATTTCTAATCCCAGAAATGCAAGGTTCATATCAAGGTTTACTGCTGCTTTGGAAAGGTATAGGCCGACTTGCCGCTAAGTTCCCACAATATAGGACATTGTATGGAACGGTATCAATTAGCAAGTTATTTGACCCACGTAGTGTAAAACTCATCGCACAAGCATTTGTAGATAACAAAAGCGCGACTCAAGTAGAACCAGTCAATTCATTTGAATTTGATAGCCATAGGGAAATAGACGAATTAGCGCAAAAAGTTAATTTACGAGAACAGCTGACTGCATTTTTAACTAGTATTGAAGAAGATGGAAAAGACATTCCAGTTTTGGCGCGTCAATATCTAAAAATGGGCGCTACATTTCATGCTTTAGGCATTGATAAGAGTTTCAATCACACCCCAGGTTTATTGCTCAGTGTGCATTTTCCAAGTGCGCCAGAGAAGTTATTAAAATTGTATGTAGGGGAAGACTATAAGGCTTATCGTGATTGGGACGCTAATTAATCACACTCAACTGCAACAAGCTGTATATTAAGCTTTGTTCACAATACTAAGAACCGCAGTATTGCGGCGTCTTTATCAAATTATACTTGGAGCCCGGATTAGTTCTTTTTAGTGTAAGCCGCGATAATGACAATTCGCTGGCCATTTACTTTTCCTTCAATATGCAAAGGATTATCACTAAGGCCAATGTTGCGCACAGGAGTACCTCGTTTAGCGGTGAAATTAGCTCCTTTCACATCTAAGTCTTTAATAATAGTAACAGCATCACCAGCAGCTAGTGCCACACCGTTAGCATCAAGTGTTGCCTCACGGTCATCCGCTAAGCCGGCATCGGCCCATGCTTTCGTTTCTTCATCCACATAGAACATATCGATTGCGTCTTGAGCCCAAGACTCAGAGCTACATTTGTGCAGCAAACGATAGGCTAGTACTTGGACAGCTGGAACCAACGACCACATCGAATCGTTTAAACAGCGCCAATGCTTAAGATCCAACTCAGTATTTTCCTGTATTTGTTGAGAACATGTAGTGCAGACTAAGACGGCACAATTAGCAGTTTCGTCTGGTGAATGAGGTAATGGATAAACAGACAAGTTTTCGGCACTGGTACAAAGCTCGCATTTATTATCACTGCGATCGTGTAAGGTATTTTCTATAGGCATATCTTCAAGCTAAATTGAGTGCATTTGTGCGCATAATAACACGCAAACACACAAAAATTATGTGGAATTAGTAGAATTTAGGCGGAACGAGTTATATACGTAACTGTAGCTGGAGCAAAGCCAAAGAATTTGGGTAGTGCTTTACCTTGCATATTTCGAATAATACGAATTAACGCATAGTGGTGAATAGCGTGACTCGCCACAAATACGAGTTCCCTTTCTAGCGTCGACTCACAGGATGTGGAATTAGTATGGCTTATATCGATGTCTGTAATTACTTGCACACGCTTGTTTAGTAACTCAGAGCTGCAAATTTCGTGTAACCATGCCCTTATGCCCTCGCATTCTGCAATAGCTGATTTCGGAAATTGCTCAACATCACCATGTCGGTTACGTTTATTGTAGTTAATTTCACCACTAATACTAGCTGGTTTTAGCGCAAGGAAATGATCAATAATATGACGGACATGAGCACCGATACTGTTTGAAAAATGAGGGGCCAATACTTCTTGGTAATCGGCTAAACTAATGTCATCAAGTAAGCCTATTGCTTGCTCTATTACATCTACATAACTATTTGACATCTTATCCCTTTGACTTTTCATTGCTTATCACTGCTTGGTGCAAATTTTGATTCATTCGTTAAAATTTACGTGCATGTTGTAGACCCTAGACTACTATAAATTATTTCATTTTTATTATATTTATCTAAAATTCATTCAAAAATTGCGTTTTTATGACTCAAAATCGATTTTTTATCAATTTAATAACAAGCAACTATTTCGTCATAAATTAATGTAATGACCACCAAAAGAGTGATTTCTGCATTTTTACACACTTAAGCTTTGCTAATTTATCCCGAATCTCTAAACTGCTATGAAAATAAAACACTAGCAGTGCAATGATGAAAACATGCTGCGCAAACATATTCAATTACAAGCATTGCACGATTGCTGTTACCTTTATCTAACTATTTGCAGAGATTTACAAGATGACCGAAATTCCTATTCATGAATACTACCCTCAAGCTAGCCAAATTGTTTATGGTTGCATGGGTTTAGGTGGCGGTTGGAGCGATGCTCCCACAGAAGAAAAAGACGTAAAACAAGCACAACACATTATTGAGACGTGCCTTGAAAATAAAATTAATACATTTGATTTAGCCGATATCTATACTTTCGGTAAGGCTGAAGAAGTTTTTGGCCAAGTACTGAAAGCAACGCCCTCATTGCGTAAAAATATCGTTTTGCAAACAAAAATCGGCATTAAGCTCACACCAACACATGAAGTAAAACAATATGATTTATCGCCAGCATGGATAACATCAGCACTGCATAACAGTTTGAAACGCTTGCACTCTGAAAATGTAGATATTTTATTTCTACATCGCCCAGACCCCTTGATGGACCTCGATGATTCAGCAGAAGTTTTAGAGAAACTGCACAAACAGGGTAAGTTTTCTCACTTGGCGGTTTCGAATATGCATGCAGGTCAGATCGCATGGCTGCAGTCAGCAATTTCGGTTCCCATTATCGCAAATCAATTACAAATGAGTTTGCAGCACGCAGACTTTGTTGAAGAAAGTATAACAACCAACATGAAAGAAGGTTGCCATAGCGGATTTCCACGCGGAACAATGGAATTTTGTGAACAACAAAATATACAACTGCAAGCATGGTCGCCACTTGCCAAAGGTATTTTCACAGGAAACCCAAGTGACAAACCAACAGCGACTGAACTCTCAACAACAAAGCTATTAACGCAACTTGCTAATCGTTATTCAAGCAATCCAAACGCAATATTACTAGCTTGGTTGTTAAAGCATCCAATTAATATTCAACCAGTGGTTGGAACGACTAATGCGAAGCGAATTGTAGAGTGCGCACAGGCTAGTAAGGTGAGTTTATCGAGAGAAGATTGGTATTTACTGTTCGAAACTGCGCGTGGGCACGAAGTACCTTAAACACGTAAAAGCATTTATAAAAAAGTAAGTCACCCTTTAAATAATTAGAAATGACGATACGGAATAAAAATTTATATGGAGGTCAGCAGATTGGCTAGTCATCCAATAGTAAAAGGGCTGATACTAGGTTCGATATTACTTGCCTCCAGCGGTTGTTTAGAGCAATCGTCAACGTCTGCGAGACATGTTAATTCTGTCGCTGTTACTGAAAATGCAGAGTACTTAACTCGACCGATAAAGGACGATATTTTTTATTTTGTAATACTCGACCGTTTTCATAATGGCAATCCACAGAATGACAATCGCGATCCTAGCCTACCTATTTCGACTATTGGCTTCGATAAAGCCTCCAAATGGGCATTTCACGGCGGGGATATTCAAGGTATTGAAGCTAAATTAGAGTATATTCAAAACTTGGGGATAACGGCTATTTGGATAGCGCCTTTATTACGCAACAATTCAATGCAAAGCGATGGCGTCGATAATCATCGAACATTGGCTATCGATTTTACCCTCGTCGACCCTCGGTTTGGTACAAACGCCGATTTACGCCGTTTGATTGACGCTGCTCATGCACGGGATATTAAAGTCTTTTTTGACATAGCCACTGCCGAAATAACCGATGCTAGCAAAAATAAAGCATGCCACAATCCAGATAGTATGTTTGTAGAAGATGATTGTGTTGAACATGATGACTTAGCAACTTATGATCCGTCAGTTGCTGCTAATATGACTCAAACCTTTAAAAACATTATTGATGAATTTAAACCTGACGGATTCAAAATTAACACAGTAAAAAATGTTGAGTTACTTGCTTGGCAGGCTGTTGTACCCACTATTGTTGCCTATGCCAAAACTGTAGGCATTCCTAAGTTTCATATTTTTGCTGAGGTTGATGATGGTAACCCTGCAGTATTGAGCAAATTCATGACTGACAATCAACTTCCCTCAGTAATTGATTTTAGTTTTCACTTTAGTCTCAAAGACAGCTTATTTGGGAATAAAGACCTAAACCAACTGAGCCAGCTATTCAACAACGATGACTATTACCGAAGTCCCAATTCATCACCCGATTTACTCATGAACTTATTTAGTAACCAAACTTTGGGTCGTGCAGGTTTGTTTATCAACCAGGGTTTTAACAACATTTCAGAAGCCGAAAAACTACAGAGAAGTGTGCTAGGCCACGCATTTATGTACATGTCGCGCGGTATTCCTGTCATCTACTATGGTGACGAGCAAGGTTTTACTGGCGATGGCGGTGGTGCAGATGCCAGTGAGGACATGGATCCTTCATTGGTCAACGTTTATAACGACAACGCCCTCATTGGCACTCGCCAAACTACGGCGAGTGCCAACTTCAATCAAAAGCACCCGATTTTTCAATCGTTACAAAAATTCGCAACACTGCGCGCAGAACACAAAGCATTGAGAACCGGTGTGCACCAAAGCAGATTTATTGATAGTGCTAATAAAATTGTGGCTTTCTCACGTATCGATTCAACTGAAAAATTTGAATATTTAGCTATTTTCAATATGGGCATGCATACACGCAATGTGTCAATAAAAGTCGATTCACTAAGCTACTCTAGCGTATTTGGTAACAATGCCAAGGTGCAGCAAGGCAAATTAACAACGACCTTAGAACCACTGAGCTTTGTGTTATTAAAAGCACAGCAAATACATAAAGGTAGTGAGATTTTTGATATCGTAATGCCTGGCACCTACACAGATAATGAGCGCTTATTTATCCCTCTAAACTTAATATTTGGCGAGCAAAAAGCACTTCCTTTTGCCGAGGTTGATTTTTACTTAGTTGATAAGGACGGTATAGAATCGTTCATTGGAATGGATAATACACAACCATATAGAGCAATCATAATGCCCGAAGCGCTAACGTCGGTGGCACAACTAAAAGTGGTAGTGCGTGACGGCGCAGGGAATGAAATGAGCAAACGCTTCACACTTTAAGCGAATCTATATGTCATATTCAAAGTGTACTTATGACTATATATATTGTATGACAATATAAACACCAACGAAGTCTGATAATACAGGAATCTTTATGCACAATACTGCTGTAATAATGATATCAACATATACAACTACATCACTCCGTGCGGCAACATTGTCATTGCTTGCTGCGGTAACAATTTATTCATCTATAACCCAGGCCGGTGAATTACCTAGTCAGGAAGATGCCACCATGGCAACAGATAATGTGTATCAACAAATTATGCCAATGCGGGAACGTTCAGCAACCATTGATAAGTTGTTAAGCGACAAGCTAAACAACACCTTACCGGAGTTGATGCGAAGGGAAGGTATTGATATGTGGCTTTTAATATCACGAGAGTACAATGAAGACCCCGTATTGAAAACAATGCTGCCGTCAACTTGGCTATCAGCGCGCAGGCGCACTATTTTACTTATTGTTGATCCGGGAGAGGGTAAGCCACTTGAGCGCTATGCGGTAGCACGATATCAAGTAGATACATTATTCAAGAAAGCGTGGGATAAAGAAAAAGAACCGGATCAATGGCAGCGCCTAGTGGATTTAATTGCACAAGTAAATCCACAAAAAATTGCTATTAACAAATCTGAACACTTTGCCTTAGCGGATGGAATCACCGCCACTGAGTATTTAGCATTCACCGAAAAATTGGGTAGTGAATTAAGTAAACGGATCGTGTCCTCAGAAAATCTCGCGATTGCTTGGTTAGAAACACGCACTCAGCTTGAAATGGAACTCTACCCAACAATCGTCAAAATTGGTCACGCCATCATAAGAGAGGCCTACACCAGTGGTTTTATAAAACCCGGCGTGACGACAACCGATGATGTTATGTGGTGGCTGAGAGATAAGAGCCGTTCATTAGCGTTAACTAACTGGTTTCATCCCAGTGTGAGTATACAAAGAGCGAGTGCTGAGAAATTTAATCATATTCAAGCCTTCAGTAAGCGTGCACAGCCGCAAATAATTCAACGTGGTGATTTGGTGCACATGGACTTTGGTATCACCTACTTGCGTCTCAATACCGATCAACAGCAACATGCCTACGTATTAAATGACGGAGAATCCGACGCGCCGAATTATTTAAAGGCCGCACTGAATAACGCCAACCGGCTGCAAGATATTTTCACTGGCTTATTCAAGGTCGGTAAAACGGGTAACGAGATATTGAAAGAGGCGCGCGATCAGGCAATTAATGAAGGTATCAAGCCTTCTATTTACACTCATCCATTGGGATACCACGGTCATGCCGCAGGTACTACGTTGGGAATGTGGGATTCACAAGGTGGAGTGCCAATACAAGGCGATTATCCGTTGCATGCAAACACCGCATATTCAGTTGAGCTAAACGCTGCAACATTTGTTGTTCAATGGGGCAAAGAAGTTAGGATCATGCTAGAAGAAAACGCGTTTTTTGATGGTGAGAAAGTAAGTTACATGGATGGTAGGCAAACGGAGTTTCATCTTGTTAACTAATTATTGTTCGAATTCTAAAGTAAAAAAACCCAAAGCAACGGCTTCGGGTTTTTAGTGCTCTAAACAAAGTGTAGATTGAGGTTTTCTTAACCTATGGTCTGAGTGCTACTATAAAACTCTCTGCGCAAGTCTGGATTGCTGTTAAACGCCCCTCCCAACGAACTTGTTTTAGTATACGACTGGCTATCCCTAATTCCTCTTGCTTTCACGCAATAATGCGTTGCATTGATACTAACCGCAACATCATCTGTTCCCGTCAAAGCTTGAATCGCCACCATCACTTGTTGTGTGAGTCTCTCTTGTACTTGCGGGCGTTGCGCGAAGAAACCAACTAACCGATTTATCTTCGACAAACCAAGCACAGTATCCTTGGGTATGTAAGATACCGTCGCAGTACCATCAATTGTCACAAAATGATGCTCGCATGTGCTTGTCAGACTAATATCTGTTACCTGCACAGGCTGGTCAATACTCATCTTATTCTCAATTTGAGTGATTTTTGGGAATGCGCGATAGTCCAAGCCTGAAAAGATTTCGTTCACATACATTTTAGCGATCCGATTTGGCGTATCTTGTAAGCTATCATCAGCTAGGTCTAGGCCAAGAGTTTCCATAACATCACGCATTGCTGCTTGAATTTTTATTCTTTTCTCTTCGTTACTTAATCCGTTTTCGAACATAGGCGTTTCAAGGCCTTTAGCTTCCAATGCTCGGCGGACAATAGTCGCTTCAGCTGAAATTGAAGGTTTAGCCGCTCCACGAATTTTTATAGCTTCATTTGCTAACATTTGGTCTTCCGTTTAATTATATATAATCATATACGTGCTACATTGCGATAAAGGTTTACTTTTTCACCTTCGGCCCTTAAATCTTGCAAAAAAAGTTAATTTTGTTCGAATTTAAAAAACGCAACGTATATGCTCTCAACATCTTTATACTGACCCAGAACCGGCAATCACCACAAGGACTAGTTTTCTAATGACTTCACCCATACTCATCACAGGTGGCGCCCAACGCCTTGGTTTGGCAATCGCAAAAGACTTATTGGCTCAGCAACATAAAATAATTATAACATATAGAACGAAAAAGCCCTCAATAGATGAATTAACAGCATTGGGGGCAGTGACAATTCAAGCCGATTTTTCTACTCAAGATGGTTTATTGAAGTTAATCCGCGACGTCAAAAGCCGAACAAAGACATTGCGGGCGATCGTCCACAACGCCTCGGACTGGGAGCAAGAATCCGATACTGATGACTACAACCACCTGTTTCAAAAAATGATGCAAGTGCATGCAAACGCGCCTTATCAATTGAATTTAGCGTTTCAGAATATGCTGGCATCTAATGATTTTGTAAGCGACATTGTTCACATGACAGACTATGTGCAAGTAAAAGGTAGTAGAAAACATATTGCCTATGCGGCAAGCAAAGCGGCTCTGCATAACCTTACTTTGTCTTTCAGTGCTCTATTAGCACCTAAAGTAAAGGTAAATAGCATTGCACCGGCGTTAGTCATGTTTAATGAACACGACTCAGCGACTTACCGCGAAAAAGCACTCAAAAAATCTTTACTTGAAATTTGCCCTGGAGCGCAAGAAGCCGTAAAAGCCGTAAATTATTTGCTTAGCAGTGATTACATCACTGGCCAGACCTTACATTTGGACGGTGGTCGGCATCTAAAATAATATATTTTTCAGTTACTTATTCTATTTCAAAACGTTTATAATTAAAAATTAAAGGTTTACAATGACAATCCTTCATCCTCAATCTACACACTCTTTTGCTGAGCGCACCACAAATTTGGGCTACGCACCACGAGTCGCTTCAGTCGTCTTTGTTATATTGTTACTGTCTTATGGCGGCAGCGTTTTAGCTAACTCAGCGCAAA
>JBLIKA010000016.1:0-41462 GCA_047637355.1 Glaciecola sp.
CTCTCGTCGACACAGAAAAATAGCCTTCTAAATTCAAACAAACCTTCGATTGACGACGTTGCATATTTTATAAATGATAAAAATTACAGTAACGATGACGTTCTTTTACTGCTATCGAAACTTCAAGACCCCTCAGCAGTTGTAGGCTACGGCAAACTCGATGCTATAGCGCTGATTGATTATGCGGCGTTTGCAAATCGTGCAGAAGTTGTCGAATACCTTCTAGACCTTGGCGTAAATATTACTGAAGACGCCTATTTAGGGTCTACGATGGACTGGGCATTATATAATTTAATGAACGCAGTAGAAGCCCAATCACAACAAGATGCTGTTAAAATAGTTAAATTAATTTGGAATAATGGTGGGCGAGCCAATTTTATTGAGCCATTAGAGAATGGAATAGAAGGTAGCTTCCCTCGCGGTTTCTTCAGGTTTTCTAATGAAGACATCGACTTATTGCAACAACGCTATGGCATAGACCTGAGGCTTATTGAGCAACGTAATACTCTGAAAGTTAACAAGGATAGTCAGTTGATAAGAAATTTGCGCAAAAGCCGTGAAGATTATTTGGTTGAGGTTTTAGGTCGAGATAACACAGACGATTTCAGGCTAGAATGCAAAAATATAGTCGCTAATTTGAATGGCATTTGGAATCCATCATCGATTTATAGTGTTATACAAGCCAACATTAAAGAAAATGATAGTCCTGAAGCAATCAAAGCGGCTCTTGCGGCAATCGATCCAATTCTTGTTGATCGATATTTAAAACAAACATTAACAATACGTAACTTTTCTTTCGTTTCAGGACTTGACGAAATATTTAGGAAAGTTGGTAAAAGTACCATTTTTGAAATAATAGATGAGGTGCTAGCGCTTGGATTATCTGACAAAGAGAATAGTTATGTCGTGATTCAACTATTAGGGTTTGACTCAAGTTATTTTGATGAACTGAAATATAGCGGTTTAATGACTCAAGAACCAAGCTATTCTGATTATAAAGGTTTTAACTTAATTAAATTAAGGTACATAAAGCCTTTGTATGAAAGTGGTGCTAACCTGACAGCACAAGATACGTATGGTAAGACTCTCACATATTATGCCGCTAAAAACCATGATTTAGCTTTACTCAAATATATGAGCGATGAAAATTTTCCATACCAACTAAGTAATATAGGTGAAGATCCTTTACATGCGTTATTGCAAGAGGACTCACAATCCTCTCGTACCAACCCATTCTATATTTACGATGCAGTTGTTGCTTTAATGGAGTTTAAACCTGAAATTGACGAGTTCCACTTAAGCAGAATGGCATTACTTAAATATACAGCGCCATATAATTATTTAAAAATATTGCAACAGTACCCTAAATTAGAACCGAAGGCTGATACACCGTTGCCAAGTATTAGATTTTCATGTTTTAGTCCTGCGCAAAAAATATGCAATTAAATCAAAAGGTAAAAACTGAAAGTGACGGAAGTAAAAATCAAATCGAGAAGTTGCATATACGACATGCTCGATAATAAGCGTTAGGCATCATTAGTTAATATTCAAATTTAGGTGGAAAATGGACTTAGTAAAGCTACAAATAGATTTGGCAAAAAGAAGTAAATGGAACATAGGGTATTTTCTATCAGGTTTAGTATTCTGGTTTTTCGTACTTATAATTTATTTTAATATTTCTAAAAACGAAGCTCCTACATTTTGGCTCGTAGGTACCTTTTTTATATTTCCTGTAGCTATTATATTTTCAAAACTATGTAAGGCAGATCCTTTTACTAAAGGTAACAAGTTAGCCGATTTAGTTGGGCATACTCATATGAGCGTTGTCTCAATGAGTTTTCCTATTATTTTAATCGTATATTTTAATTATCCTGATGCACTTTTATTAACTATGTCTATTGCTTATTGTATCGATTTCTATGTCATGTCATGGGCTTTCGGTTCTCGGATGTTTGGCATTGCCGCCGGTGTTCGTGTTTTTTTATCAAGCGCAGTCTGGTTATTCTTACCTGAATATCGTGATATGTTGATACCAACAATAGTATTGCTATCCTATTCTTTTTTGGTTGTTTTAATACCCGTAAAGAGAAGTATATGGCTTAAATCAACCAATGCCATACAAGAAATTCAATAGGACTAAAAACAGCGTGCTGCTCGCTTCGCTCCATTTTAGCCCACTATTTTTAGCTCGTTAATTGGAGTTATAGCCAGGGATGATTTAAATTGAAAATTCTACTAATTATTATCATGCTCGTTGGATTAGCTGGCTGTAATTCCGATGTTAACTTAAATTTAGATGATATTGAGTCAATTACTATTATTTATTCAGGTCATAGCAAAGTATATACAACTGGTACAAATGAATTTGAAAATACCATTCAATGGTTAAAAGCTAACACAAAAGGCTGGAAAAATTACTTCGCTACTGCTCCACAGTCTGAAATTTTGATTAGAAGTAAAGGCTTCACATTAGGTATCAACAAAGACTATGCGATATTGAATTACCACTTTGATGAACAATATCAACAGATAATTAAACCGATAAACGCGTCAGCTTTCGACTTTGTGAGAAACTAGCGCTTTAACAAGGCAATAAAGTGCGGACACATAACATTTGGCTGTGCTTATGCCTCGCTTTTTTAGTCAAATATTATTTAGCCGTGTATGGCGGCATTAAGAGGCTTGGAGGCCTAGGGTATTGTTAACATTTCTTAGAAGTCTTTTCTCAAACGATTTATTAGTTGAATTGAGTGAAAATAAAATATCATTTAAGGTTTTTTCTTCTGATAAAAATTATGAGGCAGAGCCTTTTATTGCAATAGAAAAAACTAAAAAAGGCGAAGTTGTAAAAGCTATTGGAAGTAAGGCTAAAAGAGATACATCGAGGAATGTTACCGTAACAAATCCTTTTCAACACCCAAGATCTTTTATCGCAGATTTCTTTTTAGCTGAAAAAATTATTCAACATGGTGTATTTGAAATTCATAAATCTAGAATTAGGCCTGCACCTAGAATTATCATGCATCAACTAGAAAAAACGGAAGGTGGCTTAACTAGCATAGAAGATCGAGTTTTACGCGAACTGGCTGTTGGTGCCGGAGCAAGAGAAGTAGTTATTTATTTAGGTAGTAAAATTAATACTAGCATTGATAGTTTTAACTCAGTAAAAGCAAGAGTATCAGCCACTTAACAAATTATTCATTGTTCGCTAAGCAGCTATCTGGCTTCGCCCCTTGCAATTTAAGTCAACTATTTTGCGCCGCTTAGTAAGGCCTCAACGTCCGCTTTAGAACTATAATCCAATCAAAAACCTAATATCCTCCCTGTTTGTTTAGCGTTCAACTGTGACTAAATGAGTGAAAACTGCTACGTCCGTTATCTAGTCTTACCCCATTTGAGACCGTCATCAGATTATTCTTGCAACGTTGGCAAATGGCACTGCGCAGTAATTCAATAAAAGCTCTGACTGTCTGCTGTTATTCCATTGCGGCTAGTTCGCTTATCGGTAAGCTCTGAGTTCCAAACATTAATTTATCGAATTATTCTAGTAATTGGGCTTTGGATTTTCTTAGTTTCAAACTTTACGAAATTTTGACACAGTCTAGGTACGATAAATCGCGGGTTGCAAGACGTTTAAGTTTCATACATTAATACATTCGTGCAGCTATGTTGAATGCAGATTAAGTATATCTGGATACAAAAGATATCGTAAAGCTGTTTATCCGATTGTACTTTGAGTGGTATGATCTTAATTCGATTAACAGTTAAGAGAGCTATGCATGAGTGCATCATCCGCAAATCCCGAAAAAAATGAAGCATCAACCTTATGTGATATAGGGTTTATAGGATTGGGAGTGATGGGAAAGAACCTCACGCTTAATTTAGTTGATAACGGGTATAAAGTGGCTTGTTTTGACCTCGATCAGAGTAAAATAGACGCTATCTTAAGTCAGGACGAATTAGAGAGAAAAACCTCTGAACCGCGGGTTGTTGGCTGTCGTTCATATACTGAATTGTTAAAAAATCTAAAGGCCCCTCATACCATAATAGTTTCTGTTCCCGCTGGTGAACCCGTTGATCATGTTTGTCACCACTTAATTGATGCTGGTGTTCAAGCCGACGACATTGTTGTGGATACTGGAAATAGCCTTTGGACTGACTCGGTCGAGCGTGAGGCCAAATACAAAGGCAAGTTCATATTCTTTTCCACTGCGGTTTCTGGCGGTGAGGTTGGTGCTCGTTTTGGCCCTTCACTTATGCCATCGGGTGATCCGTATGCATGGACTCGTATTGAGCCTATTTGGAAAGCGATAGCCGCGAAAGTTGACCCTAAGACAAGCTTGCCTATTGAGTCTTATGAACCAGGTAAGCCAGTTACAGAGGGCGAACCATGCACTACTTACATCGGTCCAGTTGGCGCGGGGCATTATGTGAAGATGGTTCACAATGGCATCGAGTATGCTGATATGCAGCTTATTTGTGAGGCTTATCATATTATGCGCAATGGGCTCGATATGAGTCCTAAAGAAATAGCGCAAACATATCGAGAATGGAATAAGGGCGAATTAAATAGTTACCTTATTGAAATTAGTGCAGAAGTGTTAGACCAGATTGATCCTGAAACGGGTGGGGCACTTGTTGACGTGATTATGGACAAAGCAGGGCAGAAAGGAACCGGTTTATGGACAGCTGTTAGTGCTTTGCAAGTAGGAAGTCCGGCGCAAACTATTACACAGGCTGTTTTTGCAAGAAGCTTGTCTGCTTTCAAGGAAGAACGCGTTATTGCTAGTCAAAAGCTGTCAGGTCCGGATCCCTCAATGACCCAAATTGAGTCTAAAAAAACGGTCATAAAGCAGCTGCATGATGCTCTTTATTGTTCGAAAATATGTGCTTATGCTCAAGGTTTCCAGCTAATGAATATTGCTGCTAAAGAGCATGGTTGGAAATTAGACTTTGCTGAAATAGCTAAAATTTGGCGTGCTGGTTGCATAATACGCGCTGTTTTTCTGCAATCTATTACTAAAGCTTATGAAAATGACGAACATTTAGAAAATTTGCTATTGGATCCATTCTTTATCGGGCAAATAAAAAAATATCAATCAAATTGGCGTAAAGCGATAGCGTCTGCAACGATTGCAGGTATACCTTGCCCTGCGATGTCATCATCTTTAAGTTACTATGATTCATACCGCTGCGAAGTATTGCCTGCTAACCTATTGCAAGGTCAACGTGACTTTTTTGGTGCTCACACGTTTTCACGTGTGGATAAACCAGAAAGCAAAAAATACCATATAGAATGGAATAGTCCGGGCAGACCTCAAGTTATTATTAAAAGGTAAGCAAAATCAGTGACCCTTGGAAAGATAAATTAAACGATGAAGAATACAGAGTATCTCGCGAAGCTGGCAAGGAAAGACCGTATGCTAGAGAATATTTAGATAATAAAGCAACAGGCAATTACTTATGTAAATGCTGTGGTGCAACCTTATTTGAAACTACCGCTAAGTTTGATTCCGGATGCGGTTAGCCTTCATTTCTTGAACAGAGTGAAGATGCTAATGTGCTTTATCGTCCTGATAATTCTATAGGAATGCAAAGAACTGAAATTGTATGCAAAAATTGTGATGCGCATTTAGGTCATGTGTTTGATGATGGTCCAAAACCAAATGCACAGAGATATTGCGTAAATTCAATATCGTTGAGCTTTAAAAAACAAGCAGACTAAGTGAAACTAATTTAATTGCACTTTTTTTGATGTAAGTTTGTTACATATGATTTTTTTGACTTCGTGGGCACTACTCAAAATGCCCATTTCTTTTTTAGTCCCATTAATTTTATTAATAGTGATTTGTAAACAGTCGGTTACGATCACATTTTTATTTGGAATCCGATTTTTTTCACCTTGTTTGATTAATATAATCCTTTTGTTAGCCAGTTTACTAGGCACCTATTGTATTAAAAATATCAACCCAACGGCTTGTTTGTAGACAAATTACAAACATAATCACGCTGATCGTAAGAAATCCTAAAAAAGTGAAATTTATCAACAATTTGGCATAACTGGACGGATTGCATAGAATGCGCAAACGCAATTTGAGCATTGCCGTTTATGACGCGCGATATTGGACAGTTAATAGCAACATTTAAACGACGTTTAGAGGGCATTTTGCATGAATCAGCAGTTCGAACAGGAATTATTATCTAGTTGGCAAGAAAGACAGGAATTTGCAGAGAAAATGCTACCTATCATTGGTAGTCTTTATCGCAACCATTGTGTTGAAATTACAGTGTATGGTCGCACCTTACTAAATGCGAGCGCCATCGATGTAATTAAGGCACATCGCACAGTACGACGCCATGAAGGCGAAAAATTGCGTTTAAGAGAAAGTTGGCCTGTACTCGAAGCTGTTAGTAAAATGCAATTGGCTCCGGTAGAAATTGATATAGGTAAGCTAGCGTTTGATTTCTATTATGCTGATAAAACAGGCAAAGCGAATGATGGAAAGAATCGAACGGATTTGCAGTCTTATTTAAATGAAGAGCTAAAAGAAGTTCATAACGCCGCTGATAATCATCAACCAACCGACGTCGTTTTATATGGTTTTGGTCGTATTGGGCGCTTATTGGCTAGACTGCTCATTGAACGTCAAGGTAAGAATAATAAACTTAGACTGCGTGCCATTGTTGTGCGTGGGGGTAGAGAAGGCGATTTGGAAAAACGAGCGAGCTTGTTGCGCCGTGATTCGGTGCATGGGCCCTTTAATGGGAGCATTACGATTGATGAAGAACGTAAAGCGATTAAAGCCAATGGTTCTTATATTCAAGTCATATATGCGAATAGCCCTGATGAAATTGATTACACCCAGTATGGTATAAATAACGCAATTATCGTAGATAACACGGGAATGTGGCGTGATGAAGAAGGTTTAGGTTTGCATCTGAAGTCAAAGGGTGTGGCTAAGGTATTATTAACAGCGCCGGGTAAAGGCGATATCAAGAATATCGTACATGGGGTTAATGATAACGATATATTAGCCACAGACAAAATATTGTCTGCAGCCAGTTGCACTACTAATGCAATCACACCTGTATTAAAGGCATTGGACGAAAAATATGGGATTGAAAATGGACATGTTGAAACTGTCCATTCATTTACCAATGATCAGAACTTGATCGACAATTATCACAAGGCTGATAGGAGAGGGCGCAGTGCATCATTGAATATGGTGATTACTGAAACGGGTGCAGCCAAAGCTGTTGCTAAAGCTTATCCGCAACTGGCTGGTAAATTAACAGGCAACGCGATAAGAGTTCCGACACCGAATGTGTCTATGGCGATTTTAAACTTAAACTTAAAATCAGTAACAGATAAGGAAAGTATCAACAACTATCTGCAAACAGTCAGTTTATTCTCTGACTTGCAACACCAGATCGACTTCACTGCATCAAAAGAAATAGTATCAACCGATTTAGTGGGTACAAGAGCTGCTAGTGTTGTCGACTCGCAAGCAACTATTGTTGCCGAAAACCGTGCAACATTATATATATGGTATGACAACGAGTTCGGGTATAGCTGTCAGGTTATGCGAGTAGTAAGAGATATGGCTGGATTAAAGTATCCACTGGTTCCTCAAGTTAATATTGTGGGTGCTTGATCCAAGTAGGTTGAAATTTTTGGTAACGTCGCCGTGTCTATTTAGGTACGGCGACAAGCCATAATGTAAAACGCTTACAACCCGCAACAACACTTGGAATCAATTTGGATATTAAATCGTTTTTTAAAAAAAGCTCATGGACTCGAGACATACTCATCGGTGTCGTCATCATCGCTGGCTTCATGGCATATCAAAATCGTAACCTTTTAAAGGATGACGGTTCTATTCAAATTACGACTCAAAACTTTATTAGGTTAAATGGCGACATGTATTCCCTTGAACCGAGTGATAAAAAAACGCTACTCTACTTTTTTGCGCCTTGGTGCACTGTTTGTAAGATGAGCATCGGTAATTTAGATGTTGTTGATACCGAGGAATTTAACGTTGTCAGAGTTGCCTTGGATTATCAGTCAGTAGAAGAAATACAGGCTTTTGTCAAAGACGCGGGTGTGCAGGGTGCGGTTTTACTTGGTGGCGAGGCGCATAAGAAACGTTTTAATATCAGCGGATATCCCACCTATTACATATTGAATGAAAACTTACAGGTGATTAAACATAATATGGGTTACAGCACATCATTGGGTCTAATATTGAGAACTGAAACCCTGTAAATATATTAACAAGTAGGTTATTTCACTTAAATACTACTAATGAATGAATTAAACGTTAGAAAAGCGCTTAACTATATTACCGAATAAAATTGCGTATGGTAAAGTGGGAGAAAAGTAGGAGTAGAGTCTTAAAATGATAATAACTAGTCAATTCGATAGCGGTAATATTCGAGTTATTCAAGCCACAGATCCTCAAAATATTAAGTTAGCCATAAATCCTGATAATGGTTCAGCATTTTATCAATGGTTTCACTTCAAAATGCAGTCAACTAAATTTGTTGAACATAAACTGGTTATTACTGACTTAGATAAGTCTGCTTATCCTGATGGATGGCCTGGTTATCAAGCAGTTGCTTCTTATGATCGTGAAGAATGGTTTCGAGTCGATACTGAATTCGACGGCAACAACCTGACTTTTGATTTTGTGCCAGAATATGACTCTGTATACTTTGCATATTTTACGCCTTATAGCTATGAGCGCCATCAAGATTTTATTTCAGCAGCGCAAATGTCTTTTGATTGTGAGCTAAGACATATCGGTTTTACTTTAGATAAGCGTGATATGTCCTTATTAGTGATAGGTGAGGAAGCGGCGGGGAAAAATAAAATATGGGTAACTGCAAGACAACACCCCGGTGAATCCATGGCCGAGTGGTTAGTTGAAGGTTTAGTTCGCCGTTTATTGGATGAGGATGACGGTGTTGCAAAACAGTTACTCGAAGACAACGTTTTTTACGTAATTCCCAACATGAATCCAGATGGATCAGCTCGTGGTCACTTGCGCACTAATGCCATTGGTACTAACTTGAATAGAGAATGGGAGAATCCTAGCGCAGAAAAAAGTCCGGAAGTATTGTACACACTTCAAGCGATGGATAAATATGGTGTTGATATGTTTTTAGATATCCATGGGGACGAATCATTACCCTACAATTTTGTTGCTGGATGTGAAGGTAATACCAATTATAACGAGCGTTTAGAAATGCTCGAAAATCGTTTTAAAGAAGCATTAATGTTAGCAACCCCAGAATTTCAAGATGTCTATGGATATGACAAGGACGAACCGGGTACGGGAAATATTACCATTGCTTGTAATGCAGTTGGACACCGTTATGATTGCCTTTCATATACACTTGAAATGCCGTTTAAAGATAATAATAATTTGCCAGATCCGACTTATGGATGGTCTGCACCGCGCTGTCAGCAGCTAGGTGAAGATTTATTGATTGCAGTAAGAGCCGTAAGTAGCAAGTTGCGGTAATTTACCAAGTCGCTAACAAATTATGCTAATGTTGTTCGCGCTTAAACAAAATTAACCGTAAAAATAAAAATAAAAACAAGAGGATATAATTTTGGAAGGATTATTAGGTTTTTTTAATCTGCTTGATGGATTTTTGGGCAGTGCTTTTTGGTTTCCTTACGCTCTCTTAGGCGTCGGCGCATTCTTCACTATTTATCTTAAATTTCCGCAAATAAGATTTTTCAAGCACGCTTGGTTAGTCGTTACCGGTAAATATGATAAGGCCGATGAACCAGGCGATACAACGCATTTTAGGGCGCTAACTACCGCACTCTCAGGTACCGTTGGTACGGGTAATATTAGTGGCGTTGCTTTCGCTATTTTCCTTGGTGGTCCAGCTGCATTATTCTGGATGTGGGCAACTGCATTTTTAGGAATGACGACAAAATTTGTAGAAGTAACACTTTCCCATAAATACCGTGTTAAAACTGAAGATGGCACAATGGCAGGTGGTCCAATGTATTATATGGACCGCAGACTGAACATGAAATGGTTAGCAGTTGCCTTCGCTGTTGCAACCGTAATTAGTTCTTTTGGTACGGGTAACTTGCCACAAAGCAATGGTATTGCAACTAGTATGGAAGCAACATTTGGTTTCTCACCAGTGGTTGTTGGTGCGATATTATCAATTTTACTTGGCCTTGTAATTTTGGGCGGTATCACTCGTATCGCTGCGGTAACGAGTCGAATTGTTCCGATAATGGCACTCATCTATATTATTGGTGCCTTTGCAGTTATTTTCGCTAATATAGAAAATGTTGGTCCCGCTTTTGCCTCAGTAATTAGCGATGCATTCACTGGCTCTGCTGCTGCAGGTGGCTTTTTAGGCGCAACGCTCGCTTATGCGTTTAACCGAGGTGTTAACAGAGGTTTGTTTAGTAATGAAGCCGGTCAGGGCTCTGCTCCGATTGCACACGCTGCCGCCAAAACAAAAGAACCTGTCTCGGAAGGAATGGTGTCTATTTTAGAGCCATTCATCGACACTATTATTATTTGTACGCTCACAGGCTTAGTTATTTTGTCTTCTGGTGTATGGAAAGAGAAGCATCAAAATATATTTGACCGCTCTGATATGACCTTTATGGCTGGTCAATATGATGAGTCTAACAGTGAAGATACGAACAAACTTTTCTTGCATTTGAATAACGAGGAAGGTGGCGAAGTAACTAATTTTACAGGTGAAATTCAGGTGTTGAATGGCATTGCAACGACAGGTGGCTTCACACTGCTGAACAGTCGGTCATTTGCAGAAAATGTGACTTATAGTGTTGGATCAACCGAAGACCTGTTCACCGGGATACTTAAAGTTGATGATGGTGCTTTAGTTAAACCAACTATAATTGTAGAGGGTAAATCACTGGTTCACTCAGCGAACCTAACTGCAATTGCGTTTACGCGGGGCTATTTTGGTGAGTTTGGCAAGTATATTGTGTCTATCGGCTTATTGTTGTTTGCGTTTTCAACCGCAATTGCTTGGTCGTATTATGGCGACAGAGCGATGACATATTTGCTTGGCCCACGCTCAGTCATGCCATATCGAGTCATTTACTGTGCCGGTTTTTTCTGGGCTGCAATTTCAGACACAACATTAGTTTGGGCGCTGTCAGCCGTTGCTATTGTGGTCATGACATTGCCAAACTTGATCGGTATTATGATGCTGAGAAAAGAAATGAAAGAATCAATGAATGAATACTGGGATAAATACAAGAAATAAAATTTAACTCAATATTAAGAAAAAAGGTTATTCGAATGGTCGATTAACCTTTTTTTACGTACTAGATGAATCAAATTAGTCCTTAGAACCAAATGTAAACGGAGACACGTATGGCTATTACAGCATGCCCATCTTGTTCAAAACCTATTTCTGACAAAGCAAAGTCATGCAGCCATTGCGAATTCAATATTGGCGATGCAACGGCAGAGGATATGGAAAGAAAAGCAAAATTTGTACATTATAAAGCGATGCAAAGGTTGCAAAATCAATCAATGCTCGCGATATTGATGTTTATAACCGGTTTCGGCTTTATTTATTGGGGGGGATCTGAGCCCGGTGAAATTCAATATAACTTATCAATAGCTACCACCATCGTTGGTTTTGTTTGGTATGCCATAAATCGTGTCAGGCTGGCATTGAGAAAAAGGAAATAAACGTGAATATTCAGCAACTAGTTGAGGCGATGACACCGCAAATATATGAGAATTTGCGCACTGCTGTTGAAATTGGTAAATGGCCTGATGGCAATCCGTTATCAGAAGAGCAAAAAAGCAATTCATTGCAAGCGGTATTAATGTACCAAGCGAGAGTGGAACAATCGGAAGAGCACATGACGATTGGTAAAAACGGTGAAGTAGTACAAAAAAGTCGCTCAGAACTCAAAAAAGAGTTTGATAAAGCACTAGGCAAAGATACTAAACCAGAAACTGCAGAGCAAAGCAGTACTCATGACTTAAATACGATTGCGCGGTTTAAACAATATGATATTTGATCGATTTTTCAAAGCAAAACACCTCAATTCGGACCCAGAAGTGCGCTTGGCGGCAATTGCAAATTTTTCATTAGACAAGTCAGCAGACAAACAAGCGCTGCACGAACTTGCATTTAACGATAGCCACGCGAACGTTAGCCTCGCCGCATTGGACAAGCTTAATTCGTTTCCATTATGGCTAAAGGCATCGGAGACAGCAGAGAATACAAGAGTAAAAAAACAAGCTTACGAAAGAGTATTGGCTGAGGTCAATAATCCCAATTCAACGATGTTAAGTAAATCGGACTTTAATTCATTTGTCGTCGAGTCTAAAAATATTATTTTACTGGAACAAATGTTGTTTAGTAATCAAGGTTTACAAAATAATGATGTGTTGGCACTTGCTGTACTATTAAAGATCAACAAACAAAATACGAATCGCTTGTATTTTAAAGATCACGCCAACTTAGCTCAGCAACTAGTTATTGTTACTCGTACAGACGACATTAATGAATTGAGTAAGATGATTAAATTCGCCAACGATGATGTTGTGAAAAACGCTATTGATGTAAAAATCGAATCATTGAGAGTCTTAGCGGCATTACCGATAAAGCTGAAACAAGAGGCTACATTAGTTATTTCTAAACTTCTTGCGCTAAAAGATAATGGGGATTACGAACAGATATATGAAAACAAAGAGCAACTTTGTCAAGAGTTTGAACAATACAAAGCACAGTTTCAGGTATTGGATGAGGAAACTGCGTTGTTGCTGGCAGAAAAGTATTTACGTGTAAACGAGTCTGTTGAAAAACGCTTAGCTATATTAAAAGAAGACTGGCAGAGCACTAACGAACTCAAGTTAACAACCAATGCCTTGTCTGAAATAGATGAACGTTTTAAAGAAGTGAAGCAGCAAATAGATGTTATTTTAGGGTCAATTGACGATCCGAGTTTACTTGCTCAGTCTAAATTACTGAGTAATGCACTAACTGATATTAGTATCGATATTGATGACGCTACCAAACGTCCGCAAACTGTGGCGCATAAGCGCACGATTAAGTCATTGTCGTTAAGTATAGATACGTACCAAGGTTTCTTGAAGCAACTACCTAGTGCGCGTGAAACGCACGACGTTGCGAAAGCACTGGTTGCGCAGTTGCAAGCAGTTTCTGACGAGTTAACAGATGATGAACTTGCGGTTGTATTAAAACAGCTAAAAAATGAATGGAAGCATTTGTTGGCGAAAGTTACTCTGCCGCTGCCTGAGTCAACTACAGCCGCTTGGGATGAGATTGAAAAGAAATATCGAGATAAAATTTCTGCTGTTCAGGAGGAACTTAAACAGCAAGAAAAAAAGACATTAGGTAAGCTTAAAACTGTTCAGAGAATGATTGATCAGGGTAGTTTTAACGCAGCGTTAGCAACCTTTAAATACGCGCAGAAGATGTATGAAAATTTGCCTGGACAAAGTCACAAAGGGCTCTCAAAACTGTATACAGAATTGAATGAAAAAACCATCCAGCTGCAAGAACTTCAGGCATTTATTGCTGAAACAAGAAAGCCTGCGTTGCTTGAGGAAGTGAATGCGTTGGCTTCGCAAAAAAATGTTGAGAGCATCCCTGACAGAGTAAATAGTGTGAAAATGTTTAGGTCTCAGTGGAATGAGCTAGGGAAGTTAGGAACTGATGAAGATGATGCGCTGAATAAAAGATTCGATGAAGCGATAGAAAAAGCATTTTTACCATGTAGAGAATACTATAGCGAACAAGACAAAATTCGAGCGGAGAATGCGCAATTCGCGAAAACAATTATTGATGAATTAAGCGCCTTGAGCGCGCATGAAAATGAGACCACCTTGGGGCGTTCGTTAAGCGCTATTAATAAGAAATGGCGTGCTTTAGGGAACCTAGAACAAGTTGATCGTCGTAAGTTGCAAAAAGGCTTTCAGAGTGCGTTAAAGCCAATTCAATTGCGCTTAGATGGATTTTATTCTGAAAATTTGCAACGTAAAAAAATGCTGTTGATAAAGGCCCAGCAACTTGATGTTCTTGATGATGTTAGTAGTGCTGCCGAAATGGCAAAACAATTTCAGCAACAATGGAAAGAGATTGGTTTTTCTGGCAAACAGAACGATGATGAGTTGTGGTTGGCGTTTCGCAAGGCGAATGATGCTGTGTTTGTAAAAGTTAATGAAAAAAGAAATACAGATGCGTCGGAACTCACGCGAGTTAAAGCTGAATTTCACGAGTTAGCGGGCACCTTAAACGAGCAACTAAGTGCCGCCAGGGAAATGAAAGATTTGTCTGACTTTATAGCTAACATAGATGTGCTGAGTCAAAAACTTAGTGATATTCCAAGTCGACAAGCAAAAACAGAGCAACAGAAGTTGGATGTGATTTTACAACAACATCAAACCAAGCAAGTTGAATTGGAAGAACAAAAAAATGCAGCCCAGTGGCAATCATTATTTGATGCTTTAGCAGCCTGGACCGACGATAATTTGCCACAAAATGTAGATGAATTGCCTAATAAGTATAAGCAAATCATGCAGTCGTCAGCCGGTAAAAAATGCGATGGTAAACGCAAAGAGCTGACTATTCAATCTGAAATCATTGCTGGTTTACCTAGTAATAAGTCGGATGATGTCGAACGCAAGCAACTGCAATTGCAGCTTATGGCGGCAAGATTGCAGGGTAGTGATGTACCGACGAAAAATGAATTACTAAGCGAATGGATCAGCTGCGGCCCTTTGCAAAAAACAGATCAGGCATTGCTGAAACGATTAAAAAAAGTCATGTTGGTATAAGGTGAGTCCCATGCGTAAGCATATTTATGTAGCATACACGGGCGGAACGATTGGTATGAAGCCTTCGAGCAATGGGTTTGTTCCTGCTGCTGGCTATTTAAGCGAAACCTTACTTAATATGCCGGAGTTTCACCGCAGTGAGATGCCGGCGTTCACTATTCATGAATATGACCACCTGATTGACTCAAGCGATATGTCTCCATCTGATTGGCAGTTAATCGCGGATGACATTGCTGAGCATTACGCAGATTACGATGGATTTATCATTTTGCATGGCACCGATACGATGGCATATACGTCATCAGCGCTGTCATTTATGTTAGAGGATTTAGGTAAACCAGTTATTGTTACAGGATCTCAAATACCATTAGCAGAGTTGAGATCCGATGGACAAACTAATTTATTAAATGCGCTGTATATTGCAGCGAATTATCCCATTCCAGAAGTAACCTTATTCTTTAACAACAAACTCTATCGTGGAAATAGAGTGCGCAAAGTAGATGCTGATGGGTTTGATGCATTTGATTCCCCCAACTTTCCTGCATTGTTGGAAGCGGGTATTAATATTGAGGTGAATCACGATGTTATCAGCGTATTTGATAGTATTTTTGAGGATGGTCAAAGCGAAGTGAGCACCTTGTTGTCTGACCAAAGTGTAGCTAACTCTCACAATATCCGCAGATTAAAAGTAAGCCCAGTAACTCCGCAACCTATCGGTTTAGTTAGCCTTTATCCTGGTATTTCTGCAGATGTAGTAAAAAATATTATTCAACAACCGGTTAATGCACTTATTTTATTAAGTTATGGCGTGGGTAATGCTCCGCAAAACAAAGCGTTGTTGGGACAGTTGGTTGAAGCCCAAGAAAATGGGGTGATTGTTGTCAACTGCACTCAGTGTTTTAGAGGAACGGTTAACATGACTGGCTACGCAAATGGTCATTTTTTGCAAGATACCGGATTAATTTCAGGGGGCGATATGACACCAGAGGCAACGTTAGCAAAATTGCACTACTTATTGAGTAAACCGGAGTTAAGCACAGAAGAACGCAAGCGTTTGATGAAGCGCAACCTGCGTGGAGAGTTAACTCGCCGTTAAGTGCAGGTTGAAATGCGTTTAGGACTATACAAGGACCCTTTAAAGGCTGTCCAACGCGGTCAGTACGTCATTAATTAGGTCATCATGGCGTTCACAGCCTACGCTAAATCTGATCATCCCTTCTGCTATTTGGTCTGTTCCCCAGCGCGCACGGCGCTCAGCAATACTATGCACACCGCCAAAACTGGTGGCTACGTAAACTAATTGGCATGCTGCGAGGAATTTATCCGCAGTATCCTTGTTCTCCAATTCAAAGCTGATAATGAAACCGAATAGTTGTTGCTGTTGTTTAGCGATAGCATGCGACGGGTCGGAAGCAAGGCCAGGGTGACGAACCGATAAGACCTTAGCATGATTTTTCAATTCATTTGCTAATAGCAGGGCAGTGTCACACATGCGCTGTAATCTAACATCCAATGTAGATAGACTTCTGTGGACAAGCCATGTTTCCATAGGCCCTGGAATATTGCCTGAAGCTTTACGCCAGTCTCGGATTTTGTCACTAATCGACTTATCTATGCTTGAGACATGACCAAATACAACATCACTGTGACCATTAACAGCCTTAGTATCCGCACTCATTGAAATATCAGCGCCCAAAGCCAATGGCTGCTGTCCTAGAAATGTTAGTGTGGTGTTGTCGATAGCTAAAAGACCACCTTGTTGATGTATTTTGTTCGCGGCCTTGTGTATGTCAAAAGTGTCGAGCATTGGATTACTTGGTGTTTCTAATAACGCGAGGGCAATGCCCTCAAAATTAAAATTATCGATATCACGGGTGGCAATTGTTTTTAGTTTTATACCAAATCTGACTAAATATTGTTCGGTATAGTAACGCACCGGAGCATAACCATCGCTCGGTAGTAAAACAGTATCACCCGGGTTCAAAAGGCTGGTCAATATTGCGCTTGCCGCTGACATCCCTGAGGGAAATATAACCGTGTCGCCACCTTCTAATTCTGCTAAGCCGGCCTCTAGACTGGTCCAAGTAGGCTGGCCAAAACGTCCATATTGATACATTTTTGGGTCTACATCACCTGACAAGTGAAAGGTGCTAGCGAACTCTGGACCGTGCCGAAAAGCATTTCCATTCTTTGCTTTAGGAGCGCCTGCATTAATGCTTAGAGACGCTAGGGATGGTTTGCGAGTCATAGGCTCTTCTCAGTAATAAGGTTAGTAGACCAATGCGTTTTTTAACTATTTTGCAGTTTATCAGCAAGATATTTTGCCATCTCTAACATGGCAAATTGGCCTGTTATCTTTTCGGCGTCTGAATTGTAATTAGTATTGGTGTTGACATCATAGGCATAGCTATTTCCATTTGAGTCCTGAATTGCTTCAATACCTGCGATCTGAATGTTATTATCTCTAAGGAACGTTTCATAGCTATCAATAAACGATGGACGGTAATTCTCAAGGATTTCAAATTTCGCTTTTAACGTCGTTTTAATATCATCGGTAGGACAAAACATATCTTCAATAGAGCATGCATCTGCAGGACATAGTTCAAATCCTTGGGATGTATCAACCTTCACGCCATAAAGAAACTTTCCACCAATGAACTCATGTCGAATAATAAACGGTTCTGGCGATTCAATATATTGCTGGATCAGAGTGATACCGTCTACGGGTTCATCAAAACTTGGGCCATCAATATAGTCTTGCAGTGCCTCAACGGAGTGAAATAGTTGCACTCCCTGACCTTTACCCGCGCGGTTATGCTTAGTGATAAATGATGGCATATTCAATAAATTAGCGGCCTCAATAATTTGTTTTTTACCAACCGCAGCAAGTGTTTTTGGCGTCTCAATGCCACTATTGTTAAGCGCCATATACTGATTTACTTTACTTACTTCTAATCTTAATGCTCTTGTGCCATTAATAACAGTTCGACCATGACGTTCTAACCAAGCAATGACAGCTTCTGTAAACTCAGGAGCGAAACGATGGCCTCTGGTGTGGGAAGATGCGCTGATTCGGTTATAAAAAACGCCATGAGGGGGCTCACTAGACAAATCAATGAGGCCTTCATTCAAATGCCATAACTCATAAGGTAGCCGCAGCTCATCTAGCCGATGTTGCAAGTGGATCGTCCACTCGCTATTTTCGTGCAATACGTAAATCTTATTCATATTGGTTATTTAACTTCTACACCGGCTGCTTGTTTGTCGGCGTGATAGCTAGAGCGAACCATTGGACCGCATTCAGCATGCGCGAAACCAATAGAATCTGCATATTCTCCCAAAGCATCAAACTCCGCTGGCGGCACATAGCGCTTAACTGGGAAGTGATGTTTACTTGGCTGTAAATACTGTCCAAGTGTAAGCATGTTTACATTGTGAGTGCGAAGGTCATCCAATACTTTTTTCATCTCGTCAGACTCTTCGCCCAAACCCATCATTAAGCCTGATTTCGTTGGTATAGTAGGGTGTTGTTCCTTAAATTTCCGCAAAAGGTCAAGAGACCATTGGTAGTTGGCGCCAGGGCGACATTCCCGATACAAGCGCGGAACCGTTTCTAGGTTGTGATTAAATACGTCAGGCACACCGCTTTTAAATATTTCTAAAGCACGGTCCATGCGACCTCTGAAGTCAGGTACTAATACTTCAATTCTCGTGTTTGGGGCATGTTCACGTATCGCATTGATGCAATCAACGAAATGCTGAGCACCGCCGTCTCGAAGGTCATCTCGGTCAACCGAAGTAATAACCACATAGTTTAATCCCATTTCTGCAATGGTTTTAGCCAGTTTTATTGGTTCTTCAGCACTTGGTGGTAATGGTTTACCGTGAGCTACATCGCAGAATGGACAACGACGTGTACATACATCACCTAATATCATAAAGGTAGCCGTACCGTTATTAAAGCATTCAGCTAGATTAGGGCAGCTTGCTTCTTCACATACCGAATGTAATTTGTTTTTGCGCAAGGTTGCTTTTATATGGTCGATGCGGTCGGTTGTGCGAGGCAGTTTTATCTTAATCCACGATGGCTTACGTAGCATTTGTTCCTTTTCGGTTGGAACAATAGTGATTGGAATGTGTCTTACTTTCTCATCATCGCGAAGTTTTACACCCGCTTCTGGACGTGGATTATTCATCAAAACCTTCTCTATATTCTTTTTGCTTAATACCAAGTAGCGAGCAAAACTGTTCAACTATTTTAGGGCCAGCGATAGATAATGATTCTGGCCCACCTAATGCGGCACAATCTACCATTTCCATGCCAGCATAGCCACACGGGTTTATGCGCCTAAACGGACTTAAATCCATATTAACGTTTAGTGCTAAGCCATGAAACGAACACCCTTTTCTAATTCTCAAGCCGACCGAACATAGTTTTTGTTCGTTGACATAAACACCAGGTGCATCTTTTCTAGCATAGGCTTCAATTCCATAAGCAGCCATAGTGTCGACGATACAGTTTTCTAAGCCATTGACTAGATGGCGAACGCCAAGTTTATTTCGGCGTGCGTCAATCAGAATGTACAACATTTGTTGACCCGGTCCGTGATAGGTGACTTGTCCGCCACGATCCACCTTTACTACTGGAATATCACCAGGAGAAAGGATATGTTCCGCTTTACCAGCTTGGCCCTGTGTGAACACGGGGAAGTGTTCTACTAACCATATCTCATCAGCTGTTTCAGGTGTTCTGCGATCAGTGAAATCTTGCATTTTTTGCCAAATTGGGCAGTATGATTGAGTGCCTAATTGGCGAATAATGGTTGATTGCATAAAAATTAAAGTACAAACCTTACTAGCTCAAGACTAGAAATCTCAGTATATATAGTTTCCATATGGTCTTTACTAGTGACTTTCACTTTCAACGAGAGTGAATGATAATTGCCTTTACTACTTGGCTTAATCGTCGGTGAATAATCACCAGGAGCATGCCTTTGTAAGCAGGAGATAACAATCTCTGAGAGGCTTGGATCAGCGACGCCCATTACTTTAAATGTTTGAAAGCAAGGGAATTCGAGAATCTCGTCAAATTTTGTATCTAATGTCATGATTAGTTTTCAAATCCTAATTTTAGAGAAACCCAATCCATTGCTTTATCAATTAATCCACCTTCTTGAACTTCATGTAAAGTTACCAGTGGGTAAGTGGCGATATTTTCACCTTCTAATTGTAAAAACAGCTTACCAACAACTTGTCCTTTCTCAACTGGCGCTTCGAGGTTTTCGCTTAGTTCATAATGTGCTTTCAACTTGCTCGATTGTCCACGCGGTATTGTAATTGGAGTTGATTGATTTAAACCTAGTTCAACCGTTTCACGATCGCCCATATAAATACGATGAGCCACAAAGCTATCACCCGCTTGATAAGGCGTTACTGACTCGTAGAAACGAAAACCATAACGAAGTAGTTTCTTGTTCTCAACTTTGCGAGAACGTTCACTATCAGTACCCATAACAACGGACACTAAACGCATGTCACCTTGGGTTGCTGATGTAATTAGGCTATAACCTGCGTCTGAGGTATGACCGGTTTTAATGCCATCCACATTTAGGCTCTTGTCCCATAAGAGACTGTTGCGGTTAAATTGTTTTATACCATTATACGTAAATTCTTTAATACTATACAACGCGTAAGCTTCGGGTAATTCAGCAATTAAAGCTGAAGATAAGGTCGCCATGTCGCGTGGGGATGTATAATGATCTGCGTCATGCAAACCATGGCTATTAACGAAGTTACTAGCGGTCATACCAAGGTTTTGTGCATGTGCATTCATCATGCTAGCAAACGCTTCCTCGCTACCTGCAATATGCTCAGCCATAGCAACACACGCATCGTTGCCAGATTGCACTACAATGCCCAATAATAAATCTTTAACGGAGACTTGTGTGCCAACTTCGATAAACATTTTTGATGAATCAGGGAAATTTTTTGCCCAAGCGTTTTCAGATATCGTTACCACGTCGGTTAAACTAATATTGCCTGCTTTGATTTCTTTACCAATGACATAGATAGTCATTATTTTGGTCAAACTAGCCGGTGCAAGTCGCATATCTATATTTTTTTCCGCAATAATATGACCTGTATAGTGATCTACCAGCAGAAAGCCGCCTGCCGAAACGTTCGGAGGAGGTGGAATAACGACAGCTGCAGTTGCTAAAAAGCAAGAAGCAGCAAGGAGTAGTGTGGAAACTATTTTTAAGCGCATTTATTCAGCCATTCTTTTGAGGTTTTTATCACCCTGCATCAACCTTCGAATATATTTGACCGAAATATTCGGCTCTATCGAGGTGCTTTCTTAATGAGCATGCAATAGGGTGATTTATTGAATGTGGATTTTATATCAATCCACCTATGAACCGCTAGTTATTCAGCGGATTCTTTTACTTATTTTTCGTTTATCGCTTTAGCCAGCTATAATTATAGATCCAGACTAAAACGTGTTTATTATTTTGACTAATCGGCGGGCGCTATTAACGCAAAAGCGCTGTCGAAACCGATCCCCTTCAATGCTTGGATTAACTTTTCAGCCTTTTGTTCATTTTTTAACGGTCCAAGTCTCAATCTATAAATATTATCGACCAAAGGAGCGTCCGCAGGAACTTGATATAACCGAGCCAATCCTGCAGATAATTCAAGTACCGTTTCTGGATTGGAAAAAGCGGCGACTTGAACGAATATTTGATCTTTTTTCTTGTCATTTGCTAGAGACGCCGCTAAAGAGTCAGAAATAGGTGGTAATGCAGAATCGAGTTCTACTCTATCTTGCAATGTCGTTTTGGTATTAGACATAGCGATCATTACGCGGGAACTATCGGGCTGAGCTAACGATGGAGGTACTGCTGGTTGCTGAGGTTTACCTGCACCAACGGTCATTACACCATCTTCATCGACATGTACTACTTCAACTTTCACATTAGCTACACCAGTCGACAAAACATCTAATTTTTTTGCTGCGGCGTAAGACAAATCGATTACTCGACCAGGATGAAATGGGCCTCTGTCGTTAACCCGAACAATAGTCACTTTTTGATTATCTAGGTTAGTGACTTTGACAAACGAAGGAAGAGGTAAGGTTTTGTGCGCCGCCGTCATGGAAAACATATCGTAGATTTCACCATTGGAGGTTAAATGGCCATGAAATTTCTGTCCATACCATGAAGCCTGACCGTATTCTTCAAAACCTCTAGCAGAAAGCATGGGCGTATAATACTTGCCAAGCACTGTGTAAGGGCGAAAATTAGCGGGCGCGTATAATTCATATCTTGGAGTCGCATCGACAAGCTCAAGTTCACCGTAATGATATTCAGGGGCACTATCTTGTTTTTGTGAATATCGACTACTATTAACACTACAGGCACTTAAGCTGGTAACAGCCACTATCAATATTATGTAATTATTCAGCGTATTCATTCCATTGCCACTTTCATTGTTGTTATTATTTATCGCGACATCATTCGCTTCTGCGTGCTTATCGACATCAGAATACCAAAACCAGCCAACAACGTCACCATTGATGTTCCCCCATAACTTACCAGCGGGAGGGGAACGCCAACAACGGGTAGCAAACCAGAGACCATGCCCATATTAACAAACACATAGACAAAAAAGGTTAATGTTAAACTACCCGCGAGTAATTTGCTAAACGCGTCTTGGGCATTATTTGTAATCATCAAGCCGCGAATAATAATACACATGTAGATGAACAATAGGCCGATCACACCAATTAGCCCAAATTCCTCACTAAAAACGGCGAAAATAAAGTCGGTATGCCTTTCTGGTAAAAATTCGAGCTGTGATTGGGTACCTTGTAACCATCCTTTACCGCTAACACCACCTGAACCGATAGCAATTTTGGACTGAATGATATGATAGCCAGAGCCCAGTGGGTCACTTTCTGGATTCAAAAAAGTGAGAACTCGTTGTTTTTGATAGCCCTGCATCAAGAAAAACCACATGATGGGCGCAAAAGCACCGCCTAATGCGCTGATGAAACCAATTAAGCGCCAAGTCATTCCTGACAAAAATAGTGCAAATATCCCCGAACTAGCAACTAATAGGCTGGTACCTAAGTCGGGTTGTTTGGCAATAAGAATAGTAGGAATAAAAACAAATATAAAGCCAATTGCGATGTTACGAGAAGGGGGGGGCAAATTAAATTTACTAATGTACCAAGCTATCATCAGTGGCACTGCCAGTTTCATTACTTCCGAAGGTTGAAAACGAATTAATCCTAAATCCAACCAGCGCTGGGCTCCCTTACCAACGACTCCAACGAGTAGCACTAGGATCAGCATAATCAGCCCAAAACTATAAAAGTACACCGCCAAACGTCGGTAAGCCATCGGTGGAATTTGGGCTAAAATAAACATCACGATCAGCGCAATTCCCAAACGAGTTAGTTGCCTGTTAACCAAATCCCAATCTTGTCCGCCTGAGCTGTAAATCGTCACCAGGCCTATACCCATCAGGCACGTTAGCGCGAATAATAGAAAACCATCAATATGAAGGCGCTCTAGCATTGTCGTTTTTATAGTTGTAAATTTAGCTTCAGCCACCGCTCGTCTCCATTGTAATTGCCTCTGCGGTGTTTGACGATGCTTGTGTAGGACCAGCAACAGCTATTGCTGCACCATTTTTTTTGGCTTTTAAAGCAATGCCTTTAGGCTTTATTTCGCTGAAGTAGTAATCCATCACGATCCTCGCTGCGGGGGCCGCATTTGAGCTACCACCGCCAGCATTTTCGATCACCACTGAAATACTAATTTCAGGATCGACATAGGGTGCATAACCAACATACATCGCATTGTCTTTTAATCTAGCTGACACATTTTCTTCTTCGTACTCGGCGTCTTGAGCAACTGAAAAAAGCTGTGCCGTTCCCGTTTTTCCTGCTGAAATATAATCGGTATTTCTAAATGCACCATGCGCAGTACCATGATTACGATTTACAGTGCCATATAGAGCATCAAGCACGATATCCCAATTATGTTCGTTTACGATTGGAATAGGTGACTGCATTTCAATAGGCAAGACATCTATCGCTCCTTCAACCATGTAGCCTTTGATAAGGCGTGGAGTGTGGCGTTGGCCTTTATTAATTAAAAAATTCAGCGATTGTGCTAATTGTAACGGAGTGGCGTTCCAGTAACTTTGACCAATTCCAACAGGGATAGTGTCACCGATATACCATGGTTCATTAAATCGAGCTCTTTTCCAGCCTCTACTAGGCATGTTAGCACCTGACTCTTCAAATAAATCAATACCAGTGCGTCTGCCAAAGCCGAATAATTGCATAGAACTGCTTATCCGATCGATACCCAAATTATAGGCTAAATCGTAATAAAAAATATCACAGGAGACTTCAATCGATTTAGTAACATTGACAGTCCCATGACCGTATTTTTTCCAATCACGCCAAACATGATCTACGTTTTTCAGCCGATAAGTACCACGATCGTGTATTTCAGTTGTCTCATCAATTATGCCTGCTTCGAGACCGACTAGAGCTAACAGCGGTTTAATCGTAGACGCTGGCGGATAACGGCCTTGAGTTGCTCTGTTGAGTAGGGGACTATTTTTGGAGGCGAGAAGTTTATTATATTCTTTTTGACTTATGCCGTGTACAAACAAATTTGGGTCATAGCTAGGGCTGCTATAAAGCGCTAAAACGCCTCCATCTATAGGACTGGTTATGACAACAGAACCTCTTCTTCCGGCTAAGACTTCTTGCGCTTTTTTCTGTAAATTAATATCGATATTCAGGACAATATCTCGACCAGGCAAAGGTGGCTCAAAACTTAATATCCTAATAATTCTGCCTTGATTATTAACTTCAACTTGCTGGTAGCCAACTTCTCCATGAAGTGTTCTTTCATGAAATTTTTCAACTCCTTGCTTACCCATATCATGCGTCGCAGCATAGTTTGCAAGTTGTTCATTTTCCTCAAGGTTAGCTAGCTCTCTTTTATTTATTTTTGCGACATAGCCAAGCATGTGAGTTAATGCGTCTTTGTAGGGGTAATATCTCGATAATCTGGCCTCAATACTCACTCCCGGGAACTGGTGCTGTTTAGCGGAGAAAATAGCGACATCGTTATGTGAAAGTTGCTGCCGAATAGCTAACGGCTTGAAGCGTCGTTGAAGTCTAATGCTACTTTTAAACTCTTTGACTTCATAGGCAGTAAGCGACATGAGTGAAGACAACTGTTCAATTGTATCATCAAGGTCGTCAACTTCTTCGGGTGTTATTTCTAGACTAAATACGGGTCTATTTTCCGCGAGGATTTCACCATTCCGATCATAAATAAGGCCACGATTTGGTGCTACAGGTAATACTTTAATTCGATTACCATTGGACCGTGTTTGATAGTCTTCATATTGGGTAACTTGTAACTGGTAAAGGTTAGCAATAATAACGGCCATAAGAATGCAAACAAATACGATAGAAACAAAGGTGCGTCTGGCAACCAAGTTAGCTTCTGCTGTGTGATCTCTTATCGTTTGTCGCTTTGGTGGCATAAAATACTCTTACTCTACAACCTGCTTATTCTCGATGGTATGGATGATTTTGAGTTACTGACCAAGCTCGATAGATACTTTCAGCTACAATAACTCTGACCATAGGATGAGGCAACGTCAATTTCGACAGTGACCACTTTTGTTCAGACGCTTGTTGGCATGCTTCTGACAGCCCTTCCGGACCACCAATTAAGAGGCTAATGTCACGCCCATCCATTTTCCATTTGTCCAACTGTTCAGCGAGTTTCGGCGTACTCCATGCTTGCCCCAACACTTCAAGCGTGACAATTTTGTTTCCTTTAGGAACTTGCTGTAAACAACGTTGCCCCTCATCAACAAGGATGCGTTTAACGTCAGCATTCTTTCCTCTTTTACCTGGAGCAACTTCCGTGAAATACAATTGGCAGTCTGCCGGAAATCGTCGAACATACTCATGAGTACCTTCGACAACCCATTTAGGCATTTTGTTCCCGACCGCGATAACTTGTATTCGCATGTTTATGACACCAAAACGGAAAAGCTGACGGTAAAGCCTATTGCCAAAGCTTCTCTAACTGATAGAAGTCGCGGGTTTCGTCCTGCATTACATGCACAACAACGTTACCTAAATCGACTAGTACCCATTCACCTGTTTCTTTACCCTCAACACTTAATGGCGGTATACCTGCAGATTTCATTTCAACGACAAGGTTCTCCGCAATAGATGAAACATGCTTTTTGGAGTTTCCTGAGCATACTATTAGCATGTCGGTTACGGTTGATTTTCCTTCAACATTTACTTTTACAATGTCTCTGGCTTTCATGTCTTCAAGTTTGTCTATGACAAATTGAACGAATTCACTTTGATTCAATGTTATTCCTATAATTTGTTTGGTTCATATAATTGATGTTGTTTTATATATCTAATCACTTCTAAAGGCAATAATTCACCCATTTCCAACTGTTGGTAGTCTTTCTTTTCTAGTTTTTCTCTAATTAGAGTCGAAGAAACCGGTACTGTCGGAAAATGGCAAGACACAACAATTCCGTTATTTGTCGATAATGCCTGTTTATCTGCTAAGGATACCGCATGATGGGGTCCACATGAAATAAATTGCGTCACTTCCTTCAATATTTTTAACGGTTGGTTATTTCTATTCAATACAATAATATTACAAAGTTGCAAAATTTCTTGCCATTGGTGCCACGTTTTTAATGATTGGAACGAGTCTGAACCCATGACAAAGAACATAGATTGATGATTGTTTTTTTTAAGCTTTTTTAAGGTGTTAACGGTAAAGCTTACGTCATTGCTTTCTAGTTCTATATTTTCTACATACAGCGATGGTTCTAGCTTACAAACGATTTTAAGCATTTCTAGTCTATGTTCATTACTGATTTTTAGTCTTTTTTTATGTGGCGGAATATTACAGGGAAGCAAGCCAACAGTGGCAATATCAAGCGCTTTCATAGCTTGCTTCAAGGGTTTAATATGGCCCCAATGTGGTGGATTAAATGTACCGCCAAAAAGTGTAATAGGTTGCGAAGTAGTCATAATTTAATTTAAAGGTATATTTTGTAGGGGTGCTGGTAAAAACAGCAATGCCAAATGGCTTAACAGAATATATGGTCTTGCGGTTGTTTCACTTTTTAATATTAGGTCTGCTTGTTGCAAATGAGTGTTCATTAAGCTGATATGCTCAGGTGCAAGCCGTCTCAAGGCGTTCTGATACAACGCCTGCTTATTTTGCCATATGCGTAATTTATTAAAGTTAATACTACCTTCTATGCTCTGCATCGCTTGGCACTCAGACAATGTCTGCGCTTCTTTTATCAAATTCCACAAGATGATATTAGGCTCGACACCCTCGCTTTCTAGGCGGTATAGAATTTTAATCGCCTTTTGAATGTCACCAGCAAGTAAGTCATCGACAAATTGAAATACAGTGAATCGAGACTGATCAACCATTCCTGCAGCTAGTATTTTTTCATCCACGTGCTGTCCACTATCCGCATACATTAGCGCTAGTTTTTCAATTTCTTGTTTTGCAGCAAGGAGGTTACCCTCACAAAAATCGGCTAATAAATTTATGCCTGCAGGGCTTATATTCACTTGTGAGCTACGGCAACGTTGTTCAATCCATTGCACTAGCTGCTTGCCTTCAAGAGGATAACAAATTGAGAATATCCCCAGTGAATCAAGTGCTTTGAACCACTTCGCTTTTTGAACATCTTTAGCTATCTTTGGGCCCTGAATTAGTATCAGTGTGTCTGCAGAGGGGTTTTCAGCAATTGCAGTCAGCACTTTACTACCTTCGGCCCCGGGCTTACCGGTAGGCAGCGTTAGCTCAATGTACTGCTTGTCAGAAAATAATGACATCGATTGTGTTGCTTCGATAAGTTGTGACCATGAAAAATCAGTATCAGCGGTCAATGTTTGACGTTCGTCAAAACCTTGCAATTTAGCCACAGCACGAACGTTGTCAATCATATCCAGTTTCTGTTGAGGTTCATCACCAAACACCAATATGAATGGCGCTAAGCCCTGCTGTTGGATATGCTGCTTGAATCGATTTGGATATACTTGCATTAGCGCTTATTCGCTTCGATCTTTGCTGCGTTTCTGATTTTTCTTGCTTCAATAGAGGCTAATGCGTCTGTATATTGGCTAGAGAGTAATCTAATTATTCGGTCAGCAGACTCGGCTCTCATTTCATCCAATACTAATTCTAGCTCACGTGACTTAGCGAGCACTTGGTCTGGATCGTCTTGATATTCTCTAGCTACGGTCATTGACGTACTAATTGGTTCTGCAAAAGGAAAGATAACGTCATAATTAACAGAATAAATAAGTTCATATTCTGCCACTTGACCCGTTGAAAATACCGATAACAAACGACGTTCGAGTGCTTCAGGTTGTAACTTTATGATTACAACCGTTGTCGGCTCTAGGCCTTCAGGAATCGTTTTTTCGCCGACAATGCTTTCTAGTTGATATACGGGAAGCCTCTTGTCCAATGCCCTAGATAGCGGTAAATAATCAAATTGAGAAAGAATAACGACGTTATTTAAATAGCTTGGCAATGCTTGAGAACCACGTAATTTAAAGCCGCATCCTTGCAGAGCGATGGCCATTATTGCAATGATAAAAGCCAATTTTGACTTTCTAATTGTTGCGCAAACAAATAGACCCAATTTGGGACTACTTGCGATAACTGTGCTCAATAGACTTATCAAGGTGTTACTCCATTAAAATGGCAAAATTCGATACAAAATGTCGCTAACTAGTTCGCGACAATATTTACTAGCTTACCTGCGATATAGATTACTTTTCGCACTGTTTTACCTTCAATGAACGGCTTTACGTTTTCTTGTGCTAAGGCCTCATGTTGGGCTTGCTCGCTACTTATATCAGCAGAAACTGTCATTTTAGCGCGCACTTTGCCGTTAACTTGAACAACAATCAGTTTTTCATCTTCGACTAATGCCGATGAATCGACGAGTGGCCAAGCTGAGGTTTGTAATTCGCCCTTACCACCGAGTAATGACCACAACTCTTCGCAAATATGGGGCGTAATTGGATTAAGTAACTGAACCATTGCCATTAATCCTTCTTGAAGAAGCGCAATATCGTTATCATCATTAATTTCAGTTCTCTGTAAGTTGTTTAATAGCTCCATAACTTTAGCCACAGCGGTGTTAAATGTTTGTCTGCGACCTAAGTCATCAGTGACTTTTTCAATGGTTTGATGAATTTCTCGGCGCAATGCTTTTTGCGACTTATTCAACGCAGATGGCGCTAGTGTCGGCACATCGCCTTTATTTTCGCATAGTTGAGCATGTTCATTAGCCAATCGCCAAAAACGTCTCAAGAAACGGTTTGAACCCTCAACACCTGAATCAATCCATTCTAGTGTTTGCTCTGGCGGCGCGGCGAACATAGTAAATAATCTAACTGTGTCGGCGCCATAAATGTCGATAACGGCTTGTGGGTCGATGCCATTATTTTTTGACTTACCCATTTTGATCATACCAGCGTGCTGGACTTCAGTGCCATCCACTAATGTTGCTCTGGCAATGCGGCCCTTATCATCTTTCTCAACAGTAACGTCGGCCGGTGCATGCCAAATTTCTTTGCCTTTCTCGTCCTTTGTAAAGAACGCGTCTGCCAATACCATGCCTTGGCATAACAGTTTTTTAAATGGCTCGTCGCTACTGACTAGACCTTCATCACGCAAAAGTTTGTGGAAAAAGCGAGCGTACAGTAAATGTAAAATAGCGTGTTCAATGCCGCCAATATATTGATCGACTGGAAGCCAGTAGTTGGCTTCTGTAGGGTCAAGCATGGCATCAGATGGCGCTGACGCATAACGAGCGTAATACCATGAAGACTCCATAAAAGTATCAAAAGTGTCTGTTTCTCGTGTTACTGGCTGGCCATTGTGAGTTGCTCTCGCCCATTCGGGGTCGGCCTTGATTGGCGAATTAACGCCATCCATCACGACGTCTTCAGGCAAGACAACCGGCAAGTCTTCTGGGTTAACAGCAAAAGATTCACCTTTTTCGTTAGTGACGACAGGAATTGGTGCTCCCCAATAACGTTGGCGGGAGACACCCCAGTCGCGCAGGCGATAATTAATCGACTTTTTACCTTTGCCCAATGAAGTTAGTTTGTCAGCGATGGCATCGAAACCATCTTGGAAGGACAATCCACTGTATTGAGCAGAATTCATGAGTGTATGTTTTTCTGTGTATGCTGCCTTACTAATGTCAGCAGTCTCTGTATCGTCAACCGTGAACTCAACGACTTGCAAAATTGGAAGATGATATTTAGTCGCAAACTCCCAATCCCGCTGGTCGTGCGCAGGAACAGACATTACTGCGCCAGAGCCATAACTCATCAATACAAAGTTTGCGATCCAGATGGGGATTATTTCGCCAGTTAATGGATGCAACGCTGTCAAGCCTGTTGGCATTCCTTTCTTTTCCATTGTTGCCATGTCGGCTTCAGTGGTTTTAGTATTTTTGCACTCATCTATAAACGCGCTCATATCGGCATTTTCTTTTGCCATTTCTAGCGCAAGAGGATGTTGTGCTGCAACCGCTAGGTAAGATGCCCCATAAAGGGTGTCGGGTCGGGTTGTATAGACTTCTATCTGACCCATGCCGGCTGTTTCAGCGCTTAAATCAAACGTAACATCAACGCCCTCAGAGCGGCCAATCCAATTACGTTGGGCGGTAACAACTTGTTGCGGCCAATCACTTAATTTATCTAAATCAGCTAATAATTGCTCAGCGTAATCCGTTATTTTAATAAACCACTGAGGTATCTCTTTTTGCTCAACTAAAGCACCAGAACGCCAGCCGCGACCATCAATGACCTGCTCGTTTGCTAATACAGTTTGGTCAATTGGATCCCAGTTTACGGTTGCGTTCTTTTTGTATACTAAGCCTTTATCGAATAAACGAGTAAAAAACCATTGTTCCCAGCGGTAGTAGTCCTGTTTACACGTTGCTAGCTCGCGGCTCCAATCATAACCGAACCCAAGTGAATTAAGTTGGGTTTTCATATAACTGATATTTTCATAAGTCCATTTTGCAGGTGCTGATTTATTGTTAATGGCAGCGTTTTCTGCCGGTAAACCAAATGCATCCCAGCCCATGGGTTGCAGAACATTTTTCCCCTGCATGCGATGAAAACGACTGACAACGTCACCAATAGTATAATTACGAACATGACCCATATGCAGACGACCACTGGGGTAAGGAAACATGGACAAACAATAGAATTTTTCTCTATTGTCATCTTGTTTTGCTGCAAAAATTTGGGTGTCGTCCCAGTGCCTTTGTGCTGATTTTTCAACGGCTTGTGGGTTATATTGATTTTCGTTTTGGTCTGTATTGGCCATTTATATGTGTATCTCTGGGCATTCTGTTATCTCAATCTCTATAGAATACCTTGTTGGAGGGGCATGCGACAATAGAGGAAATGGATAAAGCAGCTCAAAAAAGGGTCATCGGTCGTTATTTTTTACAATTAGCCAAAAATGAGTATTTGCTTTGTCGTTAAAATACACAATGGTGGTGCAAGAAAAAGTAAAAACTATAAATCAACACAAAATTACAGCAATCTTCCAGCACTTCAATTACCATGGAAAACATGAGCAAAGACGTATGTACGTAAATTAATGTAAATCTGAATGTTGATTAAGCATTGTGACGGTTAGCAAAAACACATTACTAGTGTATTTTTTGGCTGTTGAAATACAAAATTTAGGTTTTTATATAAGTCGAACCGCTCTATAGAAACGCTCAAAATAATATTTATAAATTGAAAAGAAAGAAGAAAAAGACACGTATGGTTGCAAAACTCACTTCAGTTCAAAATATCACTCAAAAACTGAGCATTGCAGCGGCAGATCTAAGTGCTGGTGTGAATAATGATATGTTCGATACAGCGATGCAAAGCCAAGCTGGTGAAACGGCGTTGATCGGACAAAACCGTGCAAAAGAAGCATTGGGTTTTGGTTTAGGCGTAAATTCTACCGGATACAACTTGTACGTCATGGGTGAGCAGGCTACTGGCCGCTACACTTTAGTGCATAACTTTATTAATCAGCGGGCGCATCAGCAGCCAACGCCCAATGATTGGTGTTATTTGAATAATTTTGATGATGAACGTCAGCCTATCGCTTTGCAACTGCCAACGAGTCAAAGTAAAGCTTTTGTGGAAGACATTGAAGGCTTGCTTGATGAATTAATGGATACGTTTCCAGCAGTCTTTGAGAATCCAAGCTACCAGCGACGCAAAGCTGCTATTACCAGAGCCAACGAACAGCGCTATGACAAAGCTATTGATGCAGTTGAAAAAGTAGCCCTTAGTAAAGGAGTTGCATTAATTGAAGATGCCGGCAGTATCAGCTTCTCTCCTATTATCGATGGAAAGCCGATTACCGACGCCGACTTTGCGCAACATGGCGATGATGAAAGGCAGGTTTATTATGACCTTATTGATGAACTTGAAGAATGTTTAAGCGAAGCACTTATCGAGGTTCCACTTTGGCAACGCAAGTGTGCGGAACAATTACGTAAACTTAAGCGTGAAACAGCAGAGCAGGGTATTCGTCCGCTATTAAAAGAACTGGAACACAAACATGCGGCAGATATTGCAATATTAAAGCACCTAAAACAGCTAAAGCCGCATCTAATCGATACCGTAACAGAGTTGCTAACACCTGACACCAAAGAAGATAAGCAAGACGATTTTGATAAACGAGCCATTTTGGTTGATACTTATGTGCCAAATGTACTTATAAGACATGAGATCCATGCTGGTGCGCCGATTATTTATGAAGCCAGTCCAACACATCAAAATTTGTTTGGAAAAATTGAATACACAAGCGTTCAGGGCAGTGTATATACCAATTATAGAATGATAACCCCAGGGGCGTTGCATAAAGCGAACGGTGGATATTTACTGCTCGATGCGGATAAATTGGTCGATCAACCCTATGTTTGGGAATCATTGAAACTGGCGTTAAAGTTCGGTGAATTGAAGATGGAATTGCCACAGCAAGATGTAGGAATGGTTAATTCGATTACGCAAACTCCGCAAGTGATTCCTATAAAAGTAAAAGTTATATTGTTGGGTTCTCGAGAGCTCTATTACGCATTGCAAGACTTTGATGATGAATTCAAAGAGTTGTTTAGGGTCTTAGTCGACTTTGATCATGAAATTCCACTTAATCAACAAAACTTAAATGACTTTGTTGCGAGAGTAAAAGAACATGTTCAACATATTGGTTTGACAAATATCGATGCTGAAGCTATGCGCAGGCTTCTTGAACATAGTTTGCGCCTTGCCGAGCATCAGTCAAAACTGAGCGCAAGATTTGCTGATGTGATTGAGTTAATAAATGAAGCCCATTACTTTTGTCTGCAGAAGCTACAAACCGAGCTACAAGCGATCCATATTGAGGCTGCGTTAGCTGCCAAGAAAAATCGTACTGGCCGCGTTTGTGAGTCATTATTGGAAGATATTAGAGAGGGACATGTTCTAATTAATACCGATGGACAGGCCGTTGGCAAAGTAAATGGTTTGACAGTGCTTGAAGTTGGCGATACTGCGTTTGGAACTCCAGCACGCATAACCTCAACTGTTTATGCCGGTTCCAGTGGTGTTATCGATATCGAGCGTGAAGTAGAGTTAGGTCAGTCGATACACTCAAAAGGAGTCATGTTACTCACTGGCTTCCTAGGGCATAAATATGCACAATTTTTCCCTCTTACATTGTCTGCGAACATCGCTTTAGAACAATCATACGGTTATATTGATGGTGACAGCGCGTCGTTGGGGGAATTAGTCGCTCTTATCTCGGCATTGACTGAATTGCCAGTTGATCAAGGTTTAGCGGTAACTGGTTCAATTAACCAATACGGCGAAGTGCAAGCTGTTGGCGGCGTAAACGAAAAAATTGAAGGTTATTTTTCGTTATGCTTACAACGCGGGTTGAACGGCAAACAAGGTGTGATTATTCCCAAATCAAACGCGTTGAACTTGGTCTTGGACAATGAAATTATTCATGCTGTTAGGCAGGGCTTGTTTCACGTTTATGCGGTAAGTTCAGTTGACGAAACATTATGCTTACTGATGAAGAAAGAAGCGGGTGAGTTGAACATGAAAGGACGCTATCCGAAAAACAGCATCCACTACCAAGCGGTTAACCGTCTGTATAACATTGCGAACATTGTTAATGGCGGTCAAGACGAATAGCCCATACAAAAAATGAGCTCTGCGCAACTGAACTGATTTTTACTTAGGCGGCATTCTCAATGCGCCGTCTAAACGAATTGTTTCGCCATTTAAGTATGGATTGCTTGCCATGTGCAATACCAACTTCCCAAATTCTTTGGGTAGGCCTAAACGTTTTGGAAATTGTACATTGTGGACTAATGCTTCTTGAACTTTATCTGGCATAGCAAGCAACATTGGAGTGCCCATGACACCTGGGGCGATGGTGTTAACGCGAATACCGAGGGGTGCTAAATCTCTTGCCATCGGTAAACATAAAGCAATAATGCCGCCTTTACTTGCTGCATAAGCTGTTTGCCCGATTTGACCTTCGTAACCGGCGACTGATGCTGTGTTAACAATTAATCCGCGCTCATTTGCCTCACCCAATGGTTCGTTTTTGGCCATAGCACTCGCCGCGACTCGAGCAACGTTAAATGTGCCAACTAAATTAATATCAATCACAGATTTAAAGTTTGCCAATGGCATTGCTTCGCCTTCTCGATCAAGCGTACGTTTGGCAGGTGCCACTCCAGCGCAATTGACACACAATCGAATATCTAGGGTACCTTCAGCGACTTTAGACATTGCGCTCTCAACGCTATCGTCATTGGTAACGTCTACTTTATAAAACTGACAAAACGCTGCACCAAACTCGCTAACTCTTTGTTGACCCATCTCTTCATTTAAATCGAAAATGGCGAGGTGATAACCAGCCTCGCGCAAAACAACAGCTGTGGCATGTCCAAGTCCTGAGCAACCACCTGTTACAATGGCAATGCTGTTTGGGTTTATTGTCGTCATATATGTTCCTCGTTATTATTTTTGGATGAGTTTACGCACTCAGGATCTGTCACCTGAGTGTTTATAAAGATAATAGGTTATTTTAGCAGAAGGTGATTAGCGCTTAGGAATACTGATTTTTTTCTCATCGCTCTGACGATACATTACTAATACATGGCCAATAGCCTGCACTTGTATTGCTTTTGTTTCGCCAATAATCGCTTCCATAATGAGCTGTTTTTCTTCTTTGTCATCACTTGGTACTTTTACTTTGATCAACTCGTGAAAACTAAGTGCATTTTCAATTTCGGCTAAAACGCCTTCAGTCAAACCGTTGTTTCCTAATTGGACAACCGGTTTTAATGGATGTGCGAGGCCTTTTAAATACTGTATTTGTTTATTTGATAAATTCATTTATTGTCTTTTGTAACGATTAGTTTGTGTTAAACACCTTGAAAAAATGTATTCTACCTTTATATATAGAACATTCCTAATCTCATTAGTCATTGTTAATGAAAAAAGCAGTGCAGAGTAACGAGTAAACAGTGATGATAAGCTTTTTATGGGGTTATTAATGCATCACAAAAAGATAGTAAGCTAGGGGGTAATGGCTGTATATGAAGAAGTATGGCTATTGAATACGCTGTTAACAAAAGTTGACGACAATGCCTTTTCTCTCCTTTGTTGCTGAATAGATCTGCGCATAAGTAGTAATTCATTGGTAGAGCAAGGTGGATCAATGCGTCGATGTGAACTAGCATTAGGCATAGGTCATCAGGCGTTTTAGCTGTGGGGATGTGATGTAACGACAGCATATTCATCCTAAACAAGATAATCTGCGGGGTATCTTGTAGCGAAGGGTTTTAAATTATAGTAATCTCGACGTCATCTATTCCTACTTTATTCGCGTATAGATGACTGACAAGCAATTCTAGATTCATTTTATTAGAGGTAAGTAGCGTTGAGCGACATGGCAAAAAATCTCATTTTATGGCTCGTCATAGCAGTAGTGCTGATGATGGTGTTCCAAAATATATCAGGCTCAGAGAACACAACGAATAAGCTCGCTTATTCTACGTTCTTAGAGCAAGTCAAACGTGGTGACATAAAAGAAGTCACGATTGACCAATCAACTAATGAAATACGTGGGGTGCGAAATAACAACGATGCATTCGTTACGCAAATACCATATTTAGATATGAAGTTAATGGATGAATTGCTATCTGACGGCAATGTGATGGTCTCTGGCAAGAAACCAGAGGAGCAATCATTTTTAGCATCAATTTTAATTAACTGGTTCCCAATGTTGTTGCTTATCGGTGTTTGGATATTTTTCATGCGAAAAATGCAAGGCGGTGGCGGTGGCGGTGCAATGTCGTTTGGTAAAAGCAAAGCAAAATTGCTCGGCGAAGACCAAATTAAGACGACTTTTGCTGATGTTGCGGGTTGTGACGAAGCAAAAGAAGATGTGTCTGAGCTAGTGGATTTTTTGCGTGACCCAACGAAGTTTCAAAAATTGGGCGGTAAGATACCTAGAGGCGTCCTTATGGTAGGGCCTCCAGGAACAGGTAAAACTTTGTTAGCTAAAGCCATTGCTGGTGAAGCAAAAGTGCCTTTCTTTAGTATTTCAGGTTCCGATTTCGTTGAAATGTTTGTTGGTGTTGGTGCATCGCGTGTGCGCGACATGTTTGAACAAGCGAAGAAAGCTTCACCTTGCATTATTTTCATTGATGAAATTGATGCAGTCGGCCGCAAACGTGGTGCAGGCATAGGTGGTGGTAATGATGAGCGCGAACAAACATTGAATCAGATGTTAGTTGAAATGGATGGCTTTGAAGGAAACGAAGGTATTATTGTCATTGCCGCAACTAACCGCCCTGACGTGCTAGACCCTGCATTGTTGCGGCCAGGACGCTTTGACCGTCAAGTAATGGTAGGCTTACCTGATATTCGTGGACGTGAGCAAATTCTAAAAGTACACATGCGCAAAGTTCCTTTGGGTGACAATGTGGAAGCATCAGTGATTGCTCGTGGTACTCCAGGTTTTTCTGGTGCGGATTTAGCGAACTTGGTAAACGAAGCTGCTCTTTTTGCCGCTCGTACCAACAAGCGTGTAGTCAACATGGAAGAGTTTGACAAGGCTAAAGACAAAATTATGATGGGCTCTGAGCGTAAGAGCATGGTTATGTCAGAAGAAGAGAAAACGAACACAGCGTACCACGAAGCAGGTCATGCGATTGTAGGGCGATTAGTTCCTAAGCATGATCCAGTGTATAAAGTGTCGATAATTCCTCGTGGTAATGCACTAGGTGTCACTATGTACCTTCCTGAACAGGACAAGTACAGCAATTCCAGAGAAGAGCTAGAGTCGCGTATTGCAACGTTGTTTGGAGGTCGTATTGCAGAGGAAATTACTTTGGGTGCAGCTGGCGTGACAACAGGTGCATCGAACGACATAGAACGAGCAACTAACATCGCTCGTAAGATGGTTACGTCTTGGGGTCTATCATCTAAAATGGGACCAATTAATTACGAAGACGATGAAAATGAAATGTACATGGGTGGTGGTGGCAAGGCTAAGTCAGCCGAAACCGTTCGTGACATCGATGCAGAAATACGATTACTGATTGACCGTAACTATGGATTGGCTGAGCAAATTCTGAAAGACAATATGGATGTGCTTGAAGCAATGAAAGACGCGCTTATGACGTATGAGACGATTGATGCTAAACAAATTGACGATTTAATGAATCGTGTTGAAGTTCGTCCTCCTGCTGATTGGGGGCAAGACAGCAAATCTGATTCTGATAAGCCGTCTGGCGGTGCAACGATTAATGCTGGCGGTGAAGCAAAAGACGCACCAGATACCGATCCGAGCGATGTAACTCACTAATAGTATCTGTTTATTGTACGAAAAAAACGCTGGTTTATACCGGCGTTTTTTTATTTTAAAATTTATTAACGCAGCATAAAATGAATGTTTTCCACTTAGTGCATTCAAGAGGTTAAATTAACTTTGACTCGTATACAGATGATGAAATTTAGAGACCGTGAGGTTAAATTTGATAGCCCTAAAGTAATGGGTATTCTTAACGTTACACCTGATTCGTTTTCGGATGGCGGACAGTTTAGTACTGTCGATGCCGCAATGCGACAAGCTGAATCCATGGTAAATGCTGGTGCAACGTTTATTGATGTCGGTGGCGAGTCGACGCGCCCTGGCGCAAAGGCGGTTTCATTGCAAGAAGAACTGGATCGCGTGATTCCTGTAATTGAAAGCATAAGTAACCATCTTGATGTAGTTGTGTCAGTTGATACAAGCAAAGCCCAGGTAATGACCCAAGCTGCAAAGTGCGGTGCGGGTCTAATTAATGATGTAAGAGCTTTGAGAAGTGATGGTGCATTAAATGCTGCGATCCATGCAGCGAATAACTTTAACGTATCTGTTTGCCTAATGCATATGCAAGGTGAACCGCAAAATATGCAAAATCGACCGCGTTATGATGGAGTGGTGAAAGAAGTTACTGGTTTTTTTGAACAGCGCATAAAAGAGTGCACAGATGCAGGACTGAACTATCAGCGTATTTTGATTGACCCTGGTTTTGGCTTCGGTAAAACGTTGGTTCATAATTACCAAATCTTGAAATACCTACATGAATTTAAGCAATTTGACGTACCCGTGCTTGTCGGAATGTCAAGAAAGTCTATGATTGGAGACTTATTGCAAAGAGATGTTAATCAAAGGTTGGCAGGAAATATTGCCACTGCTACTATTGCAGCCCTTGCGGGAGTTGAAATTATTCGAGTACATGATGTTAATGAGACAATGGACGCCATTAAAATCGTGAATAAATTGCAAAGCATATAGTAAAAGAATTAAGGAAGTTGTATGACCAAACGAAAATATTTTGGCACCGATGGTATTAGGGGAAAGGTTGGCGAGAGTGCAATAAACCCTGAATTTGTCATGCGGTTGGGTTACGCTGCGGGCAAGGTATTAGCCGGGCAGGGCACCAACAAAGTCCTCATCGGAAAAGATACTCGAATTTCTGGTTATATGCTCGAATCTGCGCTTGAGGCCGGTCTTTCAGCTGCTGGTATTAATATTGGTCTTCTGGGTCCTATGCCGACACCAGCAGTCTCTTATTTGACGAAAACATTTCGTTCAGAAGCTGGGATCGTCATCAGCGCCTCGCACAACCCATATTATGATAATGGTATAAAGTTTTTCTCGTCAACTGGGTATAAATTAGACGACACCGTTGAGTTGGCTATTGAAGCACAGCTAGAGAAACCAATGATTTGTGTTGAATCAGACAAGCTAGGTAAAGTAACCCGAGTTAATGATGCCGCTGGACGCTACATTGAATATTGTAAGGGCACCTTCCCATCAGAGTTGTCGCTTAAAGGCCTAAAAATTGTGGTCGATTGCGCACACGGCGCAACTTATCATATTGCACCTGATGTGCTAGCTGAACTTGGTGCTGATGTTATTGAGATCGGAACCTCGCCCAACGGCACAAATATAAACCATCAGGTAGGCGCAACATCCATGCGTGCTGCAGTTGAAGCTGTCAAAGAGCACAAAGCTGACTTAGGCTTTGCTTTAGATGGTGACGGCGATCGCATCATGATGGTAGATGAGGATGGCAAGGTTGTTGATGGTGACGAAATAATTTTTATTATAGCTCGTGAAGCGATGAAAAATGGTCAGTTACAAGGCGGAGTCGTAGGAACTACAATGTCTAATTTAGGGATGGAAATAGCATTAGAAAAATTAGGCATTCCTTTCGCTCGCGCAGATGTCGGTGACCGCTATGTAATGGAAATGCTACTAGCTAAAAATTGGAAAATTGGTGGTGAAAATTCTGGTCACGTTCTCAACTTAAGCTTAGCTCCCACCGGCGATGGTATTGTTGCTGGACTCCAAGTTATCGCTGCTATGCTGCGTTCGGATATGAAGTTGAGTGTGTTAAATTCAGGTTTTACCCGATTCCCTCAACGACTTATTAACGTTAAGTTTACTGATCCAAGCAAAAATCCTCTTGAATCTGATGAAGTTAACGCCATTGTTAAAAAAGCTGAGGAAGAAATGGGTGATAACGGTCGCGTTTTGTTGCGTAAGAGTGGAACCGAGCCGCTGCTAAGAGTGATGGTTGAAGCTATTGATGAGAGCCTAAGTGACTTTTGGGCTGAAAAAATCGCTGATGTGGTCAAAAAAACATCATAAACACATAACTTACTCGCTATTTATCACTCTGATACTTGTATAATCGTGAGTGGTTAGTTAATATCTTGCCCGCATTGGAGTGGGCTCTGGAGAAAGCATGAAAAATTCTCAAAGAAAACCTTTTGTAGCAGGTAATTGGAAAATGAATGGAAGCAACGAGTTGGTTGAGTCTTTCTGTTCTGCCCTAGCCCCGAACTCGGCAGTTGATATTGTAATATGTCCTCCTGCGGTTTATTTATCAAAATTTAGCCACGCTGAGTTTGCAATTGGTGCACAAAATGTGAGCGAGTTTGCTTCAGGTGCACATACCGGTGAAATTTCATTGATTATGATTGCAGAGGCAGGTTGTAAATATGTTATTCTAGGGCACTCTGAGCGCAGAGAAGGCCACAATGAATCAAACGAGATTGTTGCTAGAAAAGTAAAAGCGACAATAGCCGCAGGTCTTACGCCGATATTATGTATTGGTGAGCCACTGGAAGTCAGAGAAAGTGGAGATGTGTTTGATTTTGTTAAAGCACAATTAGATGCAGTTGCTAATGAATGCGGTGTGCATTACATAAAAAATTCAGTGGTTGCTTATGAACCTATATGGGCAATTGGAACGGGCAAAACAGCAAGCCCAGAGCAAGCGCAAGAAGTTCATGCGTTTATTCGAAAAGAGTTAGCCGCACTAGATGCTAGTGCAGCGGCAAGTGTCAGAATTTTGTACGGTGGTAGCGTTAATGCCGCAAATGCGAGCGAGTTGTTTGCAAAAACAGATATAGACGGCGGCCTTATTGGTGGCGCCAGCTTAAAAATAGAAGATTTTACAACAATTTGCCAAGCGGCAAGTTAACGAGGAAAGAATGTTAGAACAAGTATTAATTGTATGTTATTTGGTCGTTGCACTATTGTTAATTGGATTCGTGTTAATCCAGCAAGGTAAGGGCGCAGATATGGGGGCGTCGTTCGGTGCTGGCGGTTCTAACACAGTATTTGGTTCCTCAGGTTCAGGCAACTTCATGACTAAAATAACGGCTGTTTTAGCCACCTGTTTTTTCGTTATAAGCTTACTTTTAGGTACTATAGCAGCTAACAAAAATGAAAAAGTAGACGAATTCGATAACCTCGAAGTACCAGTTGTCGAAGAGCCTATTAGTTCAGAGATTCCGACGTTAAGTAGTGAGTTACCCGTAGCATCTGATGTGCCAGCGTCTGACATGCCGGTGTCTGATATACAAGCACCAGTGATAACTGAAGAAGAAAATAAGGAAGAAGACGT
>JBLIKA010000017.1:0-39100 GCA_047637355.1 Glaciecola sp.
ATGAGTTTAGTATTTAGTTCACTTACAGCACTTAAAAACGAATTAGCCCTTATATTAAACGACGGTACGCAAATACTACCAGAAGTAGTATTGCCAAAACTTGAGAAGGATCCAAAAGCAGACCTCGATATTTCACCTAAGTTGTCGCTATTAATTTGCGACCAAAGCGACATACACTTGGCTGAAGTTACCGACGCAGACATTTACTTTAAGTTACCCGATGCTTATAAACGAGGCTGCACCGAGTATGTTGATTTTCTGGCCGATAATCCGCGGTTGATTCCGTGGTTTCCGCCTGTCTTAATTGGCAAAGACTACGATGTTGCTCTTACTATTTTAGAGCAAGTAAAACCAAGGCTAATTGTAACTAACAACACCGGCATTGCGCACCGAGCCTTTGAGTTAGGCATTGAGTGGATTGCTGGGCCATTCTTAAATACCACCAATTCGTATGCGCTTTTAGCTATGCAAGAAACCTTTAATTGCAGTGGTGCATTTATTTCTAACGAAATTAACAGACAGCAAATTCAGACTATTACACGTCCAAAAAACTTTAAAATGATGTATAGCATTTACCACCCTATTTTATTGATGACAAGTCGCCAGTGTTTCTTCCAACAAAGTGTTGGCTGCGAGAAACCGCGCATCGACAATGGCTGTATGCTGTCTTGTGACAAATCTACCAGCATCACTAATCTGAAAGGCGATTCATTTGCTATCGACAAACAAAAAGCAGGCTACCCAAGTATTTATAATCAAGACCAGTTTATGAATATGGAAATTATTAACGACCTAGCACCTATGTTTGACAACTTCATGGTCGACTTAACTAACATAGGCGCAGGTGATAAAAGCTCTCCAGACAAAATCCAACTTATAGGTCAGTTTGAACAACTCCTGAGCGGCAACCAAACTGTCGAAGCTAACCTAAACACACTAGTGCCGCAATCAACCAATGTGCAATACCATAATGGTTTATAAGACATGTAATGTGTGCTCTTATATTTGCCCAATAACGCTCTTTATTAGATGACGTCTCTTCATTAGGTGACGTCTCTTCATTAGGTGACGTCTCTTTATTAGGTAACGTCTCTTCACTTGAAGTAAAGAAACTGTCCGACTAGTCGTCTACAACTCACTCTTTATATTGATTATAGTAGGCGCTAATTACTCAAAAGTACGACTGATTTGCTTCAAATTAAGAAAAACCGACGATTTTTATTAGCGTTGCCGATAGCTTAGGTATACGTATGTATTCAAATTTAGTCTGGGTCTACAAGCGGTATCATTCTATGATATCGGCTCAATGAGGGAAAAAAAAATTATATGATTGAAAGTTCGTTGCACAAACCGGCCATAGACAACCTTCGAGCTCAGCTAGACGCTCATCCGACACTAATGGATGCCTATGCTCAGGTTGAGCCTATTATACTGCAGATTTTTGGCGCACAACGTATGAGCTTGTTTCAACGCAGACGTCAACATCAAGACCTGGTCGCTCGCTTTAAAACAGGTAAAGAAACGCGACAGATTAAAGTGCCTATAAGTCCGCTTTCTATCGCCGGCTATGTTGCTTTGGCGCAACGTCCACTTGTTATCGATGATCCTTATAACGCTGAACAACTAGCTTCAGTGCATCCAAGACTGAGATTTGCAGGGCAATTCGATAAATCGGGTACCTTCAGGACTCAGAATATATTGTGTGTTCCCGTCATTAATGCAGATGTGTTAATGGGAGTCATGCAAATTATTAACAAAACTGATTCCCCATTCAAGGAAAAAGACGTTGAAATTGCGGTAAAAGTTGCACAAATATTAGGTGATAAGTTTCGTTATGAGTTAGGTGGTACAAAACATCAATTCGAATACTTGATACATAGAGGACTTACGTCACAGAAAACTATCGACGAGCTTTCTGAAAACCAAGCAACAACTAAACAAGTTATCCAGCGTCTTATATCAGAGCATCGTATTGCCGAAGATGAAATCGGCAATGCTATATCTGTGCACTACCAAGTACCTTATATCGGGTATATGCCTGACAAGTACCACTTGTATCAAAGTGATAGCAGACTCAATCTATCTTATTTAAAACGTAATCATGTGGCCGTGGTATCGGACGCGAATGACAGCCCCATTGTGCTGATGGCAGAACCAAATAATGCCACGCTATTAATGGAAATCGAAAGTGCATTGGGTATCGACAGTTATGAAATTGCTGTGGGTCTGCCAACCCATATTTTGCAATATCTAGGCGCTAACGTTGGTGGTTCGGGATCTGGCGATCTAGACGAAATTCTTGATGAAATTGGTTCTACTGGTGAAGAGACAGAAGATCTGGGAGATGATCTCGCTGATGACGCTCCTGCTGTAGTTAGATTGGTCAGTCGAGTATTACACGATGCCAAAAGGTTAAACGCGTCTGATATTCACGTTGACCCTGAAAAAGGTGCGCCTACTCGCGTGCGGATGCGCGTTGATGGAGTTATTCGTGATATCAATCAGGTACCAGCATCTCACCACAACGCAGTGATTGCGCGGATAAAAATCATGGCAAGCATGAATATCGCAGAAAAACGCGTTCCTCAAGATGGTAAATTAACCTTTAAAATGTCGGGACAACCTGTTGAAGTGCGAGTCGCTACGATTCCGACAGTTGCGGGTGAAGGTGTTGTTATGCGTATATTGGCAACAGGCGGAGCAATGCCTATTGGCAAGATGAATTTGTCACCCCGTAATATGGGCATGTTGGAGAAGATGATTAAAAATCCACATGGTATTCTTCTCGTTGTTGGCCCTACAGGTTCTGGTAAAACAACCACGCTACATGCCGTATTAGGCTACCTGAACACACCAGATAAAAAGATTTGGACCGCTGAGGATCCTGTGGAGATTACACAACCAGGATTACAACAAGTACAAGTAGTGCCGAAAATTGGCTTTACGTTTGCCAATGCCCTCAGGGCATTCTTACGTGCCGACCCAGATATAATACTGATTGGTGAGATGCGTGATAAAGAGACCGCACATGCTGGTATTGAGGCATCCCTGACCGGTCACTTGGTATTGTCAACACTACATACAAACTCAGCGCCTGAAACTATTACCAGATTGCTTGATTTAGGCCTAGACCCAGTCAACTTCGCCGACGCTTGTGTTGGTATCTTGGCGCAGCGCCTAATCAGAACAATTTGCCCTGATTGTAAAGAATCCTACAACGCTAGTGATGATGACAAAGCATTCATTCGACGCCAATATGGTGAAAGTGATCTACATGAATTGGAAATAGACTTTGATGCTGATATCGAACTGAATCGAGGGACTGGGTGCGATACATGTGGTGGCACGGGTTATAAAGGAAGAACAGGTGTTCACGAATTACTTGGCATGTCGACTGAATTAAGAGGCATGGTTTACAAAGAAGCTTCGGTTCCAGAAATGAAAGCGCAAGCGGCAAGGGATGGTATGAGAACATTAACTCAAGACGCTATTTTAAAAGTATTGAAAGGCGACACTGATATTGCTCAAGTCCAAATATTAGGAGGTCATTAGATCACCTAGCTACTTATGTAAATTGCGCCACCAATCTCGATGGTGCAAAACCATATTCTGCTTTGAAACAAGTACTAAAATATGAGGCTGAACTAAATCCTACTTTAAACGAAGCTTCATTAATGCTGAAGCCTTTGTTCAATAGATTTATGGCTTTCTCTAATCTATATTTTTTTAAGTGCTCTTTGAAGTTATGTGCATAATACTCATTTAATCTTCTATTTAAAGTTCGCAAACAGACACTCATGTGCTGGGCTGCTATTTCACGCGTAAACTCCTCATTTGCAAAATTATCGTCCATGACTTGATTGAAATGGACAATAAAACTCTTATCTTTTGGGTTATCAAAGGTCGCTGCTTGGGGGACATCAAGTTGATGTCGATGATATTCAGATAATTTTTCGCCTACCTCTTCGGCAACTCGCTGTTGTTGTTCGACTAAAGCAGCAACGGTCAATTGCAATTCAGTTGGCCGTAACGGTTTCTCTATGATGCAACTGGCACCCAACCGCAGAGCGGATAATCTGAAACTATGAGCAGCCATACCGCAGCTAATTACTATCGGTATCTTCTCCGTTTGTGTATTTCCTCGTATCAGCGTTAGTAGTTCCAAAGGATCCACATCAAGTAGAATTTGATCCAGCAAAATAACCGCCGGCTGTAAGTTTTGTATTAGTTGTATCGATTCCAAAGGTGTTGAGCAAAAAAAACATTGATAATTTGATTGCAATGCTCTGCGCATTATCATTTGACTGGTATCGTTTTGATCGATAATCAGGACTTTCTGCTTACCACGTTCAGCAGGGGTTAGACTGATAGGCGGGGTTGTATTTTTTGCTAATTCAATCGGTTCTCCTATAGGCGCATTTTGATTATGATAAGGTGTAGGAACCTCAAAGGTCGCAGGCATTGATACGTAAATAACAGTTGAATAGTTGAGAGCACAGACTAGTTTCACTGAACCACCGAACTGCGTAATAAGACGATAAATGCTAGCTAAATTTAAATCTCCTTCATTGTCTTGTGCGCGTTTAGCATGGTAAAAACGCGGATTAGTGCGCCCAGCTAAATTAATCTTATGAATTTCTTGGCTACTTATTCCGCCACCCCACGCGGTCACACTAAAGTTAAAACAGGAAGCGCAACTATCACAATGTAAGCTCACTGTTGTTTTTGCATCTGCTATTTTTGAAGCATGCAGTAGCATACCTCTACTATTTTATCTAGTGTCCCTTGGGGTATATGCAGCATGCTGTGACCTTGTTGTATTAAGTCCAATTGCTGCGCCTTCATGCTGAGGATCGAGTTAAACATCATTTCGTTGTCCGCAAAGACCACTTTAGTGCTGACTGCAATATCAATCGCGTTTCTTTTCTGATTGCGCAATGTGAAGTAAGCAAGTCGCTCCGCCAATTCGGATACTTTATGCCAATTGTGTTTCTTGGACTCTCTGCGCTCACCGTCTTCATTTCCGTAAAACACCGAACTATTTTGTTGTTCAAACTCTTCGTTAATAACCGTCCGAATAGTCGCACCAATATTGGTTACGCTCAGTTGCTGAATGTTGAGAGTCTCTAATATCTCTTTTTTACGAAAATTGAGATTTTCAAATTTTATGACCAGGGATTTGTGTTTTAACAGCAACTTTTTATGAGCTACGTAAATCACGGTGGCAAATGCCAATAAACTAAGGCCAACTATGACGATACATAAAATTGAGTAGACATACACATTTGAGTGATTGATTTGTTCTGTAAACATAACACTTCCCCGCACTAGCTATTAGCTCCATCCTTAAGACATATTGCTAACTTTCGACACTATAAACAACTGACCACAAGGAGTGTATATAATCAATAACACGATTATTCAGTGATAGCTCTCCTTTTTAGATTTGGGTGCAAGTGTAAATGCCGATTTAAATGAGGGTTTGGGTGCAGGTTTAAATGTAGCTAAGGGCCTTTGAGCAAGTCATATCCTAACCTTATTTTTACGCATCACCCACCTAACTTAAATTTTGGGAATATAGGACAAGCAGGCTTTATAGTCACTAGCGCCTGCTTGGTATTTGTATAACCAAGCCTGCATGTCAGCGTTATGGGCCGCTTGAATGTCATATATATAGTCACCTAAGTAGGCGATTTCGTTCGTCTCAATCTGCCATCCGTCTGCGATACTTAACAACGCTGTCGGATCTGGTTTAGCGGGGCCGTCTTCGCGAGTGATGACGATGTCGATCCCAATATTATTTCTATTCAGTTTAAGCTCTGTTGCTTGCCTGCAATTCCGTGTAACAATAGCGAGAGGCAGTGCATGTTTTCGCGCGACCTCGACAAAAGCCTGAGCGCCGGGTAGCCAAACTGAAGTTTGTGCATCATGTAGTTCGTGTTCAAAAACTATTCTACTAGCCTCATCTTGTTGTTTAGAGCAAGATAAGTTATCGATAAAGGTAAGAATATCATCTTTCGCAGGACAACCTATATCACGCTTTATTGCCGCAAAATCTAAGCTTGTCTGCACTAGCGTATCGTCCAAATCAAAAATAATGCCTTTAACCTGAGTAAACTGAAATTTAATAGACGACTCCCATAGAGCATTTTGCTAACAGCTTAAGTCAGACAATAAGTCGCACGTTGTTAATCTAAGCATGTTAAAAATTAATAAAAGCTAAATAATATATTATCACTTTTTCTATGCAAACTACTTAGTAGTTTAAATGCATTTACAAAAATTAGCCTCAACTAAACCGAGTAAGCACTATAGTCAATAAACTGTTTATTTATACAGTTATTAATGTATAGTGTATGTAATAGTGTTATTCATTAAAAAATCATGGAGGCCAATATGGCAGTTATCACTCAGTATGTGGTTCAGCATAAAGGAGTTGAGAAATTGGTGACAACCGATAAGAAAGAGGCAGATAAATACGATAAAATGTTAGAGGTTGCAGACAATCTCAGCGCTTATTTGGCGGCAAAGGGCATTGAACTCGATGAAGCAATCTCTGAGGAATTAGGTATCTTGTTATCTAAGAACAAAGAGTCTGTAATGAAAATCATGAAAGGTGGTGAATTGGACGGAATTCTTGAAGTCGAATCAGCCGAAGTTGTCGAATTATCTTCTGCAAAGAAAAAGAAATAATTTAATCGCAAAACTGGTACTCACTAATGGGCATGCATCACCAAAGAAATTAGTGGGTAGCAAGATAAAGCGTTAAGATAAGTCTGGTCCAATGAGCAAGCTGAGTGCGTTGTACAATGAAAGTTCATGTCTTAAAAGGCTTTATACAAAATATATTCTTAGTTGAGTATCCCGATAAGTGCATGTTGTTAGACGGCTGCTCTAAGGCCGATTTTAAGATAATACATGCTTTCTTTACTGAGGAACTCAAGCGCCCCCTAACTGACCTGAAAGTTGTGATTGTTACTCACATGCATCCTGACCATGCTGGTTGCGCCCATTATCTAAGGAAGATAACTGGTTGTAAAATTATCAGTTGTAAGCATGAGAAACAATGGTATCAAGGCGTGAAAGGCCGACTCGCCCACCTAATTGATATTATACTCGCACTTTGGGTGGCGGGTAAAATGAAAAGGCCACGGCAGAATATTTGGTACCATCCGCATTTACATTCAGACGTGACATTGAGTGATGGGCAATCAATTCCCGAGTTTGACGAATGGCAGGTATTCGAAACTCCCGGCCATACTGATAGAGATTTATCGGTTATGCACATGCCAAGCAAACGCATTTATGTAGCTGACCTCATTGTTAAAGTAAAAAACAAACTGTTTCCTCCTTTTCCTATTTATATACCTGAGCTATACAAAACCTCTTTATTGAAGCTGCAAGCATTACAGCCTAATTCTGTCTTAATGGCTCATGCGGCTGAGTTAACGCTAGTAGACCAAGACTATGTCGATTTACTTAACAAAGCTCCAAATCAACCAGAGACTAACAAAATAGCAATAATGAGGATGCTTAAAGGAAAGTTATTGAGGCAACAACTAGGACTAAGAAATAAATCTTAGCCCTGTAGTGTAAAGATATTTGCTTAGGCTGTTCCGCCTACTGTAAGTTCATCTACTTTCAGCGTCGGTTGGCCAACACCGACCGGTAATGATTGACCGTCTTTACCACAAACACCAATACCCATGTCCAACGATAAATCATTTCCTATCATCGAAATTTTCTGCATCACTTCAGGCCCATTACCAATGAGTGTCGCGCCTTTTATCGGGGTTGTAATTTTGCCATTTTCAATTAAATAAGCTTCAGAAGTTGAAAATACAAACTTGCCAGAAGTAATATCGACTTGGCCACCACCAAAATTAGGAGCATAAACCCCCCTCTCAACTGATGCAATAATGTCTTCAGGGCTATCCTGTCCGGCGAGCATATAGGTATTTGTCATGCGCGGCATAGGCAAGTGTGCATAGCTTTCGCGTCGTCCATTTCCTGTAGGACTTACGCCCATCAAGGAAGCGTTGTGCTTGTCTTGCATGTAACCCTTTAAAACGCCATCTTCAATAAGCACATTGCGTTGAGTCTGCACGCCTTCGTCATCTACAGACAATGAACCACGACGATCCACCATAGTTCCATCATCTATAACAGTGACACCTTTCGCAGCCACCTGCTCACCGATACGACCGCTAAAGGTTGAAGCCCCCTTGCGATTGAAGTCTCCTTCAAGGCCATGACCAACCGCTTCATGCAGAAGCACACCAGGCCAACCGCTTCCAAGAACAACAGGCATTAATCCTGCGGGTGCAGGAACAGCAGCTAAATTAACTTCAGCCATGTGAATTGCCTCATCGGCAACCTGCTCATATAAAGGTTTGTTCGTTATGCCAATACTTTCAAAGTAATCATAAGTACGACGTCCTCCAGCCCCTGAACCTCCACGTTCTCGTTTACCATCTTTTTCCAGTAACACAGAGCAATTTAAGCGAATAAGTGGACGAATATCGGTTGCAAAAGTACCATCAGTAGCGGCCACTAATACTTCTTCATAAACACCAGTTAAGCTCACAACCACCTGGGTTGCATGAGGAGCTGTCTGCCTGATATAACGATCTATGGTTTGTAAAAGACTAATTTTAGCGCTGTCTTGCATTGACAAAATCGGATTTTCTTCAGTGTATAAAGATTTGAGGTTTGGGGCAGTGAATCCAGCAATCTTCTGAATACCGCCAGTAGGTGCAATTCCCCTAGCTGCCTTACAAGCGTCTTCTAAGGCACGACTTGAAATTTCATCAGAGTATGCGAAACCCGTTTTTTCACCGGATATCACGCGAACACCAACACCTCGCTCTATATTGTAACTACCGTCTTTTACGATGCCATCTTCTAATACCCAGCTTTCATGCTGAGAAGATTGAAAGTATAAATCAGCAAAATTCGCCTGATGAGAAAATACATCTTCCAATAATGAAGAGAGCCTATTTTTGTCAATCCCTGAGGCAGTAAGAAGATTGTGTTCGACAGATTGGCTCAAAATGGTTTCCTATTATGTTTATGTTGTTGTATCGGCATTTCTTTGCGAATGTTAGCCAATAATGTTTTGTCATATTTAGCGGCAACCCAACCTTCGTTAGCAGGTAGATTAGCAAGTAATTCTCCCCATGGAGAATAAATACAACTATTTCCATAGGTTTCGCGTCCATTATTATGAACGCCAGTTTGGTCAGATGCTACTACATAACACTGATTTTCGATACTCCTGGCTTGTAGCAAAGGATGCCAGTGAGCTTCACCGGTTCGCCGAGTAAATGCACTTGGAACGACCAATACATCTAGCTGCGGCATTTTTTGAATAAGTTCAGGAAAACGAAGGTCATAACAAACTATCTGACCTACAGTTCCCCAAGGGCTACCAAAAGTAATGACATTTTGACCAGGCAAGGTTGTCGCTGATTCTTTGTAGTCACCTGTATTGTCGTTCACACTAACATCAAATAAATGAATTTTATCATAACGACTAACGCGCACACCTTCGTTGTTATAAACTAAACTCGCTGCATAAAATTTGGTTTTTGCACTACGGTCAGTGTCATTTCTCAACGATTTAATGGGTAAGGTACCAGCAACAATCCATTTATTATAGCGTTTTGCTAACGCGGACAATGCAATTTGTATTGGACCGGTGTCTAGAGTTTCGGCAATATCGATTTGAGCCTTATCGCGTGCCCCAAAAAAGGCAAAGCATTCAGGTAAAACAACTAGCTGCAATTTATTTTCAAGCTGTTTCAATTGGTGTTCAATTAGCTCAAGATTATGCTTGATATTCGGTGTCGACGTTATTTGAATAGCAACAAGATCGCTCATCATTCAGCACCATCTTTCACTTCCATCATGAGTGTATCCTCCTTAGTTGGAGGAATAAAATTATTGTATAATTCAGGCAATTCATCTCGTCGAGCAGGAAGGGCGACCTCTGTGCTTTCCCGCCCTGTTTCGATTAATATTGGTTCCTCTAAGGTACCTGTAATACTGTAATTAACATTGGAAATAACTTTAGCCGATGTCAGCACTTGGTCTAACGCCAATGCAGCCAAGGCTGTCGGTGGATTCACCATGAAGTAGACTAATACTGGTAGGTTACCGGTAACATTTGGCGTAAAACTCACATTGTAATTAAGTTCTTTAGCCACTAAATCAGTGTAGCCATAAATTTCCATTTCACCCGCCCCGCCATCGATCTTGGTATCTCGGGTATCAGCTTTGCCCTCGGTAACCTGCACACTGCCGCGCATCTCGTCATAGAAAAAACCTTTAGCAAATACATCTCTGAAATCTAAACTTAGCTTGCGAACTAACGAATCTAGGCTCAACAATGTAAATATACGCGAGCCTTTATCACTAAGTTCCGTGATGTAACCATCGGATAATTCCCATTGCATTTCACCATCTAAGTAATCAAACGAAAAATCGAGAGGGGACGCTTTCCAAGTAAACGCAAAATCCATTTGGGCTTCACTGTCTTTGATACCCGAATCAAATTGAAAATCTTTCAAAAATTCGCCAAAGTCATCGCTTTTTAAATCACCATTAATGAAGGTATAGTGATCACCGTTGCGTTTATACCACTGTCCGTTTGCCCGAACATTTCCATTTGGACCGTTGATTTGAATGCCTTCTATACGCAAACCATCATCGTTAGGGAAGCTTTCAAATTTAATTTCACCTAAGCGATTACCAAATACCTGACAGTCTTTGCAATTAACCCTAATACGGGGCAAGGATTGAGGTTCTATTTCAGGTCGAGGCTGATTGTCCTGCTCTGCCCATGTGTCGAATCGAACAAAATCAGCATTTATCTCAATTCCCTCCTCTACCCAGCGATTATGAAAAATGATTTGAGCTTTAGCTTCGTCGGACAAAACATCAAGTATCCAATCTTTATTCATCGTTTTCACTGTCACATTGACATCAGTGAGGGCTTGGCCCGCTAAAATTAAATTATCGGTTTCAATAAATATACGCTGCGGCTGCCCAAATATCGATTTTCTTTCTGCTGATGGCTTAGCGGAAACATCCCAGAGTAATGCCGATAGACTCTGGTACCATGTTGTTAAATTGATCGTTGGTAAATTTGCACTAATACTAAAACCCACGCCTCGACCAACGAAATCAGTTTCACCGATAGCTAAATGTGCTCGACTAAACTGCAATTCTTTGTGCGGCAAAATACCGTCGAAGTGAACCTGTTCGCCAAATGCCAATTTTATATTGGACGCTTGTGGATTGCCGTTAGCTTCCAGCATAACTGTTTTTTTATCACCTTCTTTTTTATTAAATGGCGATGGTAAAATAGAGCTAACCTGATCTAATTTCGTAAATAATGTAGCCTGATAGGAAAAGTCTTTTTGCCCTATTGCAACATTAATAGACGAGCTCCATGTGCTTCGTCCCTTGACATATTCACTCAATTCACTGCTTACAAACGGAACTAAGGGTGTTAGGTCCCAATTTCCATCCACGGTTACATCAAAACGATATTCACCATTACTGTTAGCACCTTTGAAGTCTGCAACGATAGGTTGTCCAAGCAACTTAGCCTGTAAATCAGAAAACAAGACTTTGTCATTGTCAAATCGGATTCGCCCATCTATGTTGTCTAACTCTAGCAGCAAACTTGGAATCTGCACGAAATTACCTAGCAAGGTCACAATGCCGCTTGCCGATGTTTTCTGTGGAGCATCCAGCGGGATATATAACGATAGCCTTGTGGTCAGATCATTGCTCACTAGAATATCGTTAGTTAAGATTTTACCTAGGCCCTGAGATAGACTGCTATTTGCGAGCAAGCTGGAAATATCATCGCCGGAGCCATGGGCTGTCGCTTCGATGATCAGATCAGCCCCACCCACCAATAGAGGGATATAACCTTTAAGCGCTTTTACTTCTATGCCGGCAATCGTGGCTACCGAACTTTGCATTACTAAACTCAAGTTTTCAAATACTAAGTTAATGTCTAAGCCATTAACGCTTGGCCAATTGCGGTCAAAAGAAAAATCGGCGTTTTGTATCGCTACATTTGCTTGAAAGATACCTTGATTTTGTTTAAACGGAAATTCACTGAACTTCCCATGCCAAAGCAACTGAGCTTGCGCTATTTTACCCTGATCATAAAAGGCATTATTGAGAAACTGACTCACGCCTTCACCAAGATAGGGGGATAATGGCAAAAACCGCCGAATATGCGACGCATCTAATTCACCAATATCCACAGCCAGAGATAAAAAGGAATTATCAACTTGATACTCAAAAGTGGGGAGAATAGAAGTTTCAGGAAGTACAATGACACCCGACGTTGAAGAAACCCGCCAAGTATCATCGACTTGATAAAATTGAATAGGTAAATCGATAGCCTCGATAGTCAAGTTCTGGGGGAAAATATTGTCAGCTGCAATCGCAATGTCCTTGCCCATTACCCGAATTGCACCAATATTTTTTTGCCAGGCAAATTCGGCGTTTAAACCTGTAGCTCCGGGCACCTGTCCACTAGCGTTCCAGTTCATGTCATGAAGTTTGAAGTACGCGGCGATACCAGCGGGTCTTTTTTGAATAGATAGGTTAGAAATGGTGCTGGTTGGTTCAATTTTTTTTAATTGTTCGAGTAAATTGCTGTTGAACAATCCTACAATTGGTAACAGAGGAGTTACCGTAAAATTATCAGCGGCTTGGATTTGTAATTCACCTTGCTTAGAGAGTGAACCTTTCCAGCTTGTCGATAGTGTTTTGTCATATACGGAGAGTAAGAGGTCGTTGACGTTAAATAGCCATTTGTTTTCCACCGGCTGAGCCACAAATACGCCGGACTCTATGCCAGTGCTTAGGTCCATCTCACCTTGCTTCCAAATAAATCGGGTCGGCTTTATATTGCCGTAAACTTTAGTAATCGACTTACGGTTAATATCAACCCAAAATTCGAAGTTGGCTCTACCTTCTAGAAGTTCACTTTCTAATGCAGAAAATTCGTTGATCCAAGGCGATACATCTAATTCATCTGCCTTTGCATAAATCGTCCCATCGAAATTGTCTGCTCGACCTTTTAGATCAATAACAAAAACCGCTGAATTAGTGGCAAGCTCAGACACAGTGATAAGTCCAGAACCCTGGTGGCGCTCACCCTTATTTCTCCATGACAAATTAGCGATATTGAAAGATTGGTGATTGTTTGCACCACTAATTGTTACGTCACTATTAACCAATGAGAAGGTTTGTAATTGCTCTAAAAAAAGCCCTTCTAAGGCGTCTAATATCGGAAAATCATTGTTTGAGCTTTGGATTTGTTGCAAATCAATGTCGAGAGATAAACCATCCAAACTAAAGCTTTTTGACGATATTTGCCGAGTTAATAATGAATCCCAAAAATCAATTTCAACATAAATATTTTGGATATCGAGCTGGATAGGAGAGTTATCGCTTCGTTCAAGAGTAACCCCCTCAAGCACAAGCGCAGGGCCAGATCCCTGCCATGAGGCAGAAATTGAAACAATTTGCAGACCCACACCATATTCGGTTTGTACATAGTCTTCAAAAATTTGCTTTTTGTCGTTTAATAACGGCAAAGAATAGCGCAGCAGACTCATCAAAAGCGCGAATACAACCAGCGTAATCGCGATGAGTGTCCATATCTTACGGACAAGAAAAGTTGCTACACTTGTTAGTTTATTCACATCATTACCACATCAAATTTGTCTTGATGATACAACAGCTCCGTCTGTACTTTTATTTGCTTGGACACGAACAGTTCCAATTCGGCCAACATGTGAGATTCTTCACCTAGAAGCGCATCAGCGACCATAGCAGATGCGTAAACAACAAATTTATCGGCTTCATAAGCACGGTTCACTCTGACAATTTCACGCATAATTTCAAAACAAATTGTTTCTACTGTTTTTATACTGCCACGTCCTTTGCATGCCGGACATTCACCACACAAAATATGCTCGAGGCTTTCTCTTGTTCGCTTGCGGGTCATTTCAATTAAACCCAACGCAGTGAAACCATGAATATTCGACTTCGCTCTGTCTTTGCTCATCGCTCCTTCTAGACTATGTAGGACACGCCTTTTGTGATCTTGTTCCATCATATCGATAAAATCGATGAGTATCATTCCGCCTAAATTGCGCAACCGCAGTTGTCTAGCAATCGATAATGTTGCTTCAATATTTGTATTAAAAATAGTTTCTTCTAAATTGCGATGACCAACAAAAGCGCCCGTATTAATATCAATCGTTGTCATCGCTTCGGTTTGGTCGATAATCAGATAACCACCAGATTTAAGGTCTACACGCCTTTCCAATATCCGTTGAGCTTCATTCTCAACATCATAAAGGTCGAATATCGGCCGCTCACCCGTATAATATTCAAGCTTGCTACTAAGTTCAGGAACGTAGTCTTTGGTGAACTGTTGTAACTCAGTAAATGATAACTTTGAATCAATTCGAATTCGGTCTAATTCCGTACCAACAAAATCACGTAATACGCGTCGTGCTAACGGTAAATCTTCGTAAAGCACATGGGTTTTTTTACGTTTTAGTCGTGATTGAATTTTAGCCCACAAACGACGTAAGAAGTCGGCATCTTGGTGCAGTTCAGTTTCAGAAACACCTTCCGCAGCCGTGCGCAAAATAAAGCCACCATTTTCATCACATAATGATTCGACTAAGCTCTTTAAGCGCGCTCGCTCAGACTCATCTTCGATACGTTGTGAAATTCCTACATGCGTCACATTTGGCATAAATACCAAATAGCGCGAGGGTAAAGTAATATCTGTTGTTAGGCGTGCACCTTTGGTACCAAGAGGATCCTTAACAACTTGAACGACAATATCTTGGCCATCTCTAACCAATTCTCTAATGTCTTTTTTCTCTATTGCTGTTTCGGATACTTCAACTGCAATTTCATCATGTACTGCAATGTCGGAGGCATGCAGAAATGCCGCCTTATCCAGGCCTATATCGATAAAGGCGGCTTGCATGCCAGGTAACACTCGGCTTACCTTGCCGCGATAAATATTTCCTACTAGGCCTCTTTTAGTGTGCCTTTCGATGTGAATTTCTTGCAGAATACCATTCTCAATTAATGCCACTCTGGATTCTGATGGGGTCACATTAATTAACAGTTCCGCGCTCATGAATGTATTCCCATTTCCGTTAACATTAATTGTGTTTCAACTAGAGGTAGCCCAACAACGTTGCTATAACTGCCATTAATTCGTTTCACAAATTTACCCCCTATGCCTTGAATCGCATAACTACCAGCTTTGTCTTGTGGTTCACCCGTTCGCCAATATGCTTGTATTTGCTGATTGGATAGACAGGTAAATTCGACTTCGGTTTTCACCACTTTTGATATTTTTTTATTTGCGCCAAACATGGCAACCCCAGTCATGACGATATGACGCTGATTAGATAACTTATTTAAGATCGCTATACTATCATTTTGGTTTGTTGGTTTACCAAAGATTTCATGACCATACGTAACAATAGTATCAGCCCCGATAACTATCGCATCCGGGTTTTTAAGCCATATTGCTTGGGCTTTTGAATAAGCCAAACGCTGCACAAGAGCCTCGGGTAATTCACCCTTTTGAGGCATTTCATCGATGTCTGCAGTTTCGATCTCAAAATCGCTGATAAGCTGTGCTAGAAGTTCATGGCGACGGCTGGATGCGGACGCTAGGATGACTTTGGGTAAGTCACGCATATTCGGCATATTAGGTAACTCGGAGTAATCTACGGTAACGTCTTAAAAACCAGAACAACCAAGGCCATAAGAATACAGAAGTGATGACTGGCCATAAAAATTCAAACCTAAACTGCGCGCCAGTTAGCCAATATTGTAACCAGTAAACAACCATGTGATAGAGCATAGACAAAATAAAGATCATGATGGCCTGTTGGACAACGCTATAGTTTCTAAAACGTTGATAGTTGGCAGCAACTAAATAAACTGGAATAACCATTGCAAAACTATGCACGCCCAAAGAAGTCCCATAAAGGATATCTAAAACGACACCACAAATAGCGGTTGTACCTAGACCAACTCGGTTAGGCAGTGCCATAGTCCAATAACATAAAATCAATAACAACCAATCGGGGCGATAAACGTCTATAGATGCAGGCATCGGCATAATTTGGAGAATAAATGCGACGATAATACTTGCTGGAATAAGGGTCTGATTTAACTTCACTGTTTCTCCTCCGTCTCTTCCGACGGTGTCGTATCAGTAAACATAGTATCTGGCGCGATGGCGCCTACTGGAGCTGTCGCTTGAGGCCAAAGTAACAACAAGTATTTTATACGGTCTAGTTTCGCAAATGGTGTTGCCGTAACTTCAGCAAACGGTCTACTTTCGTTACGTATAATTGTCGTTATTGTGCCTACTGGATAACCCTCAGGGAAAACATCACCTAGGCCAGAAGAGACGAGTACATCGCCCTCTTCGATATCTGCGCTGTGAGGTACATGTTGGAGCTGCATCGAATCCAAACTACCATCACCAACGGCAATAAAGCGCACATTGTTACGCTCGATTCTAACGGGGATGGCATGCGTAACATCTGATATTAGTAAGACTCGGCTGTTGGTTGTCCCTACTTCAGATATTTGGCCAACAATACCACTGTCGTCTAATACAGACTGACTTAGAAAAACACCATCCAAAGCGCCTTTATTAATCACAATTTGATGACTATAGGGGTTGGTATCGACGGCCATCAGCTCTGTGATCATCTTGTGCATACTGTTGCGAACTGGCGCGTCGAGGAGTTTGCGTAAGTTTTTATTTTCTTGCTCTAATATGCGAAAGCGCTGCAGCTGTTCGCTCATTAAGGTAACTTGGTAGGTTAATTTTTCATTGTCGTTTAAGAGTCGTTGACGCGAACTAAACCGATCTGCGCTCCAACTCAGAGCAGCGCCTGGCAAGTTCGCAATATATTGCAGCGGACTTGCCATTGAATTCAAATAAGTTCTTGCGGTGGCAAAGTTCTCCACTTTAGTATCTATTATCATAGCGCCTACTGATAGCACTAGAACGATAGCTAACCTAACAAATAAACTTGGACCACGTGCAAAAACTTCATTCATATTAAGATCAAGGCTAACGCCAGCCCTTATTCATAACTAAATAAGTCGCCACCATGTAAATCAATCATATCGAATGCTTTACCGCCGCCACGAGCGACACATGTCAGTGGATCGTCAGCAATCACTACTGGAATACCGGTTTCTTCCATTAATAGCCGGTCCAGATCTTTCAACAATGCACCACCCCCTGTCAACACCATGCCACGCTCGGAAATGTCCGACGCTAGCTCGGGGGGAGACTGCTCCAACGCGACCATAACGGCGCTCACAATACCAGACAATGGCTCTTGTAGCGCTTCTAAAATTTCGTTGCTGTTAAGAATAAAACCTCGAGGAACACCTTCAGCAAGATTACGACCGCGAACTTCAATCTCTCTTACTTCTTCACCCGGGTATGCAGTGCCTATCTCGTGCTTAATGCGCTCGGCGGTAGCTTCACCGATGAGTGAGCCGAAATTTCTACGAATATAGTTGATAATGGCTTCATCAAATTTGTCACCGCCAATTCGTACTGATGAAGAATACACCACTCCATTTAATGAGATAATAGCGACTTCGGTGGTACCACCACCAATATCGACAACCATTGACCCTGTTGCTTCTGATACGGGTAACCCAGCACCAATAGCCGCCGCCATGGGCTCATCAATCAAAAAGACTTCTCGAGCACCCGCACCCAGTGCTGATTCGCGAATAGCACGGCGCTCAACTTGGGTTGAACCGCAGGGCACACAAACCAGAACACGAGGACTCGGTCTAAGAAAATTATTGTCATGGACTTGTTTAATAAAGTGCTGAAGCATTTTTTCGGTCACATAAAAGTCCGCAATGACGCCGTCCTTCATTGGCCGAATAGCCTTAATATTTCCTGGCGTTCTACCCAGCATTTGCTTGGCTTCACGACCTACTGCAGCCACACTTTTGGGACCCCCTGCACGCTCTTGGCGGATCGCCACTACGGAGGGTTCATTGAGGACAATACCTTGATCCTTTATGTAGATAAGCGTATTCGCTGTACCTAAATCAATCGAAAGGTCGTTTGAGAACATGCCTCGAAGCTTTTTAAACATGGAATGCCTTTGCGTTATTTTTGTTGTTTTTTGGGCCCACGAATTCAGTTGGAAAAAAGAACTCGCGAGCAGTTAGAACAGGATTATAGGGCTAATCTGGTAACTTTACCAACGCATTATGATAAGGGCAAGCAACGCGTAGCAAAATTAGTCACTAATGGCTTCAATCTGGAGCTGCTGGCTGAAATCAGTCGTTAAAGACTTCGCGCCAATGGATTGTTCGGTCATTTCCTCGGTAAAGACCGAAAGTGGCGACTGCTCCAGGACTATCATCATAAGCACCATCGTTATCCCAATCATAGTTAAACCAATCATAAGCATCATATAACACCCCTATCTGACCTTGATTTCCAGCTCCTGGCGCTTGTAACTCAATTGTTTGGGTTTGACCGTAAATGAAAACTCCGGTTCCTCCTAGCACGCTAGTGTGTGACGGATTTAAACTAATATTAGTAAGTGATATTCTCCCTGCATCATACCTAGCGCAATTTTCATCCGGAGTAGCTACAAAAACATTGCCATCAAAATGTTCAATTTCCATCAGTTGTGGAAAGTTTGAAGTTTCAGGTCCAAAGCTATTTTTCAATAGTAAACGACCAAATCGAATTTCAACACCCGTTGGCGATGCATCGACAGTCGTTGTCACGCTTACATTGTCAGCATCGATGATAGTCGCGATTGAAAAATCGATGTCTGAGGTGAATGGCGCGACTAATGCGTTAGCAGAACGGTTATAGAAAAAATGATCCGCATCTGATAATTGATAATGTAATGTCCCTCTGGGCAATGCAGCACCGCTAGATGACGCGGTCAAATTAGTTTGACTCAAGATGCCATTACTCATATTAGCCGTTAAGGGTAATTGATTGCTATCAACACCTGCCGCCGATTGGTCGACGGTAGGCACAGCCAGATTAATATCTGAAGCGCTGAGTTTCATATAATCATTAATGCCACCTTGGCTGTCCTCAAAATAATTTTGAGTAATATTACCTTGTCTATTATGAGCTGTGATGGCCAAGACTGGATTGGTCAAGTATGAGATAGCCCCAATACTGTTGGTAGCTTCGTCCATTTGACCGCTATAAGCCGAAAATGTTGTTGTCGAATCGCATGTCGCAGCAAAAAGACCGTCATCTGCTACTGTTTGGGTAAAATACCCAGGAATAAAGCGACCAATGTTAATTGGTGTAGCCGAAATAAGCATACTCGAGCTACCATAGTTGTTGTCTCTAACATCTAAATTTAGCAAACCTACTTCTGAATATTGCGCTGCATTATACGCAGACACCCCAGAAGAAAAGGTAGTAAGAGTTGCATTCTGGAACGCAGGGGTGTTGCTCGCGGCTATCGTGCTGCCCCCTCCATAACTTAGAATACCGTCCACACTACCTGTTAATGTTGGGCCAGTGCGAGTCAGCATTAACTGTATTTGTCCGGGTGAATAGTTCGGTGTAACAACACCGAGGCTATTTAAGGCGGTTACGCTTAAATCAAAATCGCCACCAGCTTCATGAGTAAGCGCTGCATTCGCGGTGGCTGCATTTAGTGCAGTTCCTCCAAACGATGCGCTAACCGCAAGTTCGGCGGGACTGACCCAGAACGGATTACTGCTGCCGGATAGTATTGTCACGTTTGCCTGATTATAGCTTGCACGTAAACGAATTTGTCCTGCATCGTTATATATCGGGGTTGGTATAATCGCAATACTCTGGGCACCAAAGTTCAATGTAGTACTGGTGACGCTTGAGTGTTTCGCGATAGTAGCACCATCAACAGTAAAACTGAGACCACTGGTACCGCCTGGTTCAACATTTTCTTGAGATAAATCAACATCCTGATCACCGTTAAATAAGCCTGTACAGACACCATTGTCGTTTTGCACTGCTTGAAGCTTTAACGTATCGCTAAATACAGAGCCTGAAGTTTGATTAGGTAAGGTAGTCTCATTTGCTGCGCCGAAGAGAAACCTAAAACCCGCATCAGTGAAATCCATCTCACAAGAGATACCACTACTATCGTCACACTCTACTGGGCTAGAGGCAGTAATTGAGGTATTTGCTAGTGAAAAGCTTACCGTCTCAACATCGGCATTATTAACGTTAACGGTGGTACTGCCAGTAAATGTTGGCGAACTTATCACCGTAGCGTCAACAAGAAAATCAAGCGTAACTGGCTGCGTGCTTAACGTTGAACAACTGGCATTCGCACATGCATTCACAATCACCACTTCAGCATCACAAGTTAAACCTTGGCCATCGTGAACAATTTCGTAGTGGTGCACATATGAAGGCTGCGCAGTGCAAGTTTGGTTAGTAAAAGTGCCGCCCAGCGCTATGCCTCCAGCTTGTTCGCTTGTATGATTCGTATCAGTATCATTATCATTATCCTCTACGATGCTAAAACCCACACTTGATGCTGAAATTGAACACCGTTTGAGCCACCCACCGTCCCCACCATCACGAGTGTTTTGACTGGCAATCACTAAGGGGGCATCAGTACTATAATCGCCATTTAAGTTAAATATGTCGCAAGTATCAACACCGGTAATTGCGTCGTTAGTTTGAAATGATTCGTAACTAACACCCGTAGTTAATTGCCCAGTAGCACCAGGATTAATCGCAATATATGCTATATTTTCGTTGACATTCAACGTGCCAGAGTCTGTTTCTGCGCGCTCCAACGCTATCTGAAACTGGGTGTTATTTACATTTGCAATACTCGTGGCTAAAAAGGGGCTAGAGCTCGGAAAAGGATTTGTTTCATTATTCATGGTTTGAATCGACGCAATAATGGCCGGCGATTCGGAAAATGCCAAGTCTGCTGTAGAAATCGTTTCCCAATAGTCACCACTAACTTGGCCACCCACAAAAGCTTGAGTATTGATGCTATTTACCCGCATGTTGCCCCCACCATCTAGCGTGTAATCGCCCTCTAGTATCGCTAAAAAGTCTATGATTTGCGATACATTACCGGCAGGTGCGCTGGGGTTAGCGTCTTCTTGTGATTCAACTTGCGCTATTTCAAAGCCAGTTTCAGTAACGTTGCGGATCCTCAGTGCCAAACGGTCGCTATCACTGGCAGTGGTAGGCAAACTAAATACTCTGGGTACCTCTGAGAAAGGAGTATCAAAACACACTGAGGTGAACGCAGGGCTGTCTGCCGTATTATTTAGAGTCACTCGTCCTGCTAACGCTTCAATAGGGCAATTTCGGGCGCTACCGTCATAGTTATTCCCGTTATCCTGGTTGGTAAAAATCGTTTGGATCTGAGTTGATGTCAATGCGGAATCAAACACCAGTGCCTCATCAATTAACCCACCAGCTGATGACTGACCTTGAAAATACGATGCGCTTCGGTTGTCGCCGAAATAGAGAGTAGTGAAACCGGCAAATGGTGTAGTTCCCCCATCGGTATTAGAACCGCTGTTTATGTCCTGCTCGACACCATCGACGAAAATTTTTGCCGTGATGCTGGTGACATCCCAAACAAACGTCAGGTGTTTCCAATCTCCGGCATTAACAGCGAATGCATTCACGGTCGTTTTCTGGTAATCACCATCATTACCGTCTTCAAAAAAGAATTTAATCCGACCGTCAGATGCAATTTCTGCCAAAAAGTATTTGTCGCCATCGGTAGCATCAAATAGTCTTCTATCGGTCCCAGAGTTCCAAGCACTATTGCCTCGATACCAAAGACTGATAGTCCCACTGGAACCAATAATTGCGTCAAGATCAACCCCACTATCAACTGCCTCGAACGTTGATGCACTATTATTATCGGGGATATTGGCCGCATTACAAATTTTACCGAGTGCCGTGGTTACTCCTCCAATCGCTGTTCCATTATTGGTATTCCCAGAACTGTCAATTACTTCATTCGGCGAGCCACTCCAATTAAGTTCATCAAATCGAAAATCTATTATTGGCTCAACATTTTGCGAGACGCCACATAAATTACCAATCTGTACACCACTAACATCGGCATAAGTTGACGTCGCGTCATCTTTAATTTCTACTTCCTCAGCTGACGATATCGCCCCGGTATGTTGAGCATCGTCCTCTAGTTTAATTTCATTGCCGATACTATAAAGCACCGCATTTACTCTGCTATTATCTTTTAAATGGATTTGCTGATAACTAACAATCGCTAGGTTCTGCGCCGCGCCACCTACATTAACTTGTGCATCGTCTTCTATATCGAAGTGCTTATCCTGACCATTAATAAAGAATGTCACTGCGCCATTAATAATGACGATGGAATCACCTATTATTTCTAGCTCATCAAACCAATAGGTACCTGCGTTAAACGTGACCGTTCCACCATCAAATAATGCATCATCGATAATATATTCACTGGCACTGGCCAGAAAAGTGACATCGTCATTCCCATTGACGATTAACTCATGGATTTGTGTTGTACTGAAAGTGCCCGATGGTCCAATAGTTATGGTGCTATTATTTGGTTCAATATCAGTATTTGATGAACTGGTGACAAACGTTGGCAAAGTTAGAGCGGGTGCATATGTGCCAGTAATAGAGCAATCTGTTGTATCACAAGTGTTAGTACTACCGCCATTTCCATCGAGACTGGGAAAGGTCAATGTTGCGTCACTATCGCCGATGATTTGTCCCGAATGGTCAAATATCAATTCACTATCGGCTGTATGACCTTGAATTGAGTCGGGGAAATAAGTAGAGCAACTGAGTGAGGGGTCAGGTGGTGGGGCGTCACACATATCCCCAAAATTAGTGCCTGCAATTTCATCATTCTGATACGTGATCGTTGATTGAGTGCCTAACGTGATATCGGCTGCGCTGATAGCGCCAAATACGTAGCTAGATGAGCCAAGTGATACGTTACCTTGGGCGTATAAGCTACCGGTATAAGTGCTGTCATTAGTAAAGGTGACGTCATCAAATACATACATTACTAATTGACTAGCATCACCACTACTATTAATTGATGGTGAATTAATTAGGCTTGGAGATGGGAAACTAAGACTGTGATTAACATAAACAAGCGCGGTGCCAGAGCCCAATACAATGATCTCTGACTGACTGCCCATAGTAAAGCGATTGAACCAATATGTACTGCCAGCTTGCAGGTACAAGACATTGTCATAGCCCAAAGTCAATCTATCCACAATATATTCACTGTAAGCGTCTGAGAAGGTAATACTAGCTTCTGAAGAGCCGCCATCATTAATGCGGTCAAATTCATTACCCGGATTATTACCACTTCCTACTACCACTGTCTCATTGTAACTTACACTGACATCGTCATTGGCGTTCGACGTCTGGAAATTAACGTCTGAGGCTGCTGCTGAGGGCATTCCCGTTGCAACACAGTCAGCTGTGTTGCAAGTACTTACGGATGAACCGCTATTTCTGGTAAGTGTGGTGGTTGCGAGCAGATTGTCGTCACTCCCTATCAACTCCGCATTGGACCCAAAGGCAATATTGCCACTGTTACTGTGCGTGGATGCTCCATCTGGAAATACGACTGAGCACTGCGCGGCTATCGCCATATTTGTAGATGCAAAAAAAAGTAGACTAGTCGCTACTAATATTAGACTTTGTGAGTTTATCTTTATCATATCTTTCATCCATTTAATTCTCTTGCATTGCGTCAACTGACAATGTGCGACTCACAACAATGCCATTGAATCCGCAGCTTCCTGTGCTCGAAAAGCGATAGTAACGATAATCTTCGCCGTTGAAATTGATATCTTCCGTAACGCATCGTGCACTAAAATCACATTCCTGAAATCCAGTAATTGAGCTAAAACTGGCTGGGCTAGAAATAACTTGATTGCATTGTTGCGGGCCTGTTCCTAGCGGGAAAGCGGTCATTGCTAACTCTTGAATACCGGCTTGTGCTGCGTTTTTGGCACGCACACCATACACTTCAAATAAGACTGAATTTGACGAGGTACTGATCATATTAATTAACGTTCCGGCTAATAGTGCCAAAACAATAATGGCAAACAACGCCATAACAATCATGCTGCCTCTCTGTTTCGCGGAGCATGTATGGCGATTGTGCCTAGGTGCGAACAATTGCGTAGACTGTGTGTTTTTGATACTTTTACTAAGGGACATTGGGAACATGTATCTCCTGTGTAAAAGTTATATTTTCACCATCTCGGGTAAAAATGAACTGCGTTTGTGTATAAGCATTTCTGCGCAGGGAAGCGTCGACAATTCGGAATGGATTTGTACTATTCGACGCATTTACATTCGGATCTGCGCTGAGTTGATTGGTTAGGTTTTCTGCCATCAAAACACCACCGCTGACAAAAACTGTTTGTGCTTCAGAAATTATTGATTCATGGCGATACATTGCGTTATTCCTGACACAATAATTGACCGCCGAGTTGGCAATATAAATACGTCTTGCTGGGCTACCTTGAGAAAATGCACCATCAAGTGTGAGTTGGACCACGCCATCAGCATCATCATCAGTTGCGCAATCACCGTCACCATCATCACTGCAAGCGCCAATGAGACGTCGTTGATCGCTTGTATTTGAATATACATTGTCTGAGTTTATGGGATAAACTAACGCATAGTCCATACCTAGAACAGGAGTGAACACATTACCGTCGATATCTTGCATTTCAATAATATCGATTTCACGATCGCTACTCGGGGTCACAGGTAAGGTTAAGTAAAACGAGCTCCACCTTATTGGCACAAACTCTAAGCAATGAACGCCTGCATTCCCGGCAAGGCGAACTGAATTTGGTAAAGCCGCAGAAATCTCTCGATTAATTCGCTCAACCGCGAAGCTGCCTTCTCGCAATAAACGTTCACGCTCGCTAGCATCGAGAAAAACTTGGGTCGATGAACTGATAAAACCGGTGATGCCGACTGAAACAATCGCTAAAACAACCAACGTCACGACGAGTTCAACTAATGTGAAGCCCCTATTACTGGTAAGGTTCAACCTTGAGCTAAGCATTAATAGTTACCCTTTATGCTTGCCATAATTATGCTATCACCGCCAGGCGTTATAATAGTGACTAATATTAATTTCTTATTGGCAACTAATGTGCCGGTATCTAAACTGCCATCTTGATTCAGGTCATCATCATTAATACCGTCTACATTCTGATCATAAACTACAGACACTTGAGCAGTGAAGCCGGCATAAATATTGACGCCATCAACATTTGTAGTTAAACCCAGTGAATTTAAAATATTTTCACCGGTAATATCAAGGCCATGATAATCATCCACATCATTGAAAGAGCCCCGGTTTTCAGAGCCATCCGGTCCAAGACCACTGCTGGTTGTGCAAGGCACACTTTCATTGCAACGGTCCATACCGCCAACCCGATTCGAGAATTGGTCAAACGGTTTGCCTAGTATTTCATTACTTAACGATTGCCCTAATGAAGCCGCTCGTACCTGCCAAATAGGATCAATACCCTTTTTTACTTGCGGTTGTAAAACAGTAACCACCAGCACCATAGCAACGGCAAAAATTACCATGCCAACAATCAGTTCAATTAATGTAAAAGCGCGCTGTACTCGCCTATTTTTAGAGCCCGCAAACTGAATTTGATTGGCGCCATTAACACACATGAATGAAGCCCTCAGACTCAATACACACTGGTGCAGTAGTCACACCGGTGAAAGTCACAGTGCAACCAGCACTGCAATTCGAGATTGCAGTTTGTGGAGCCCCGAACGAATCGAAATCGATAGCACCAACGCCTGTTGAACCATCAACAGCTGTCATTAAAACGCTTGCTTCGATGATTTCAGTAGCGGAGGTTCTCAAATATGCTGGGGAGTTATAATCAATGGAACTTGCACAGGTACCCGATTCATTGCCCGATGCATAATTACTTGAGGCAGGGCCAAAAGCGACTTCTGAACTTGTATTAACAAAATTTATTCGGTGGCAAAAAAAAGGACGCGAGTCCTGCATTGCTCTAATTTGCATATTGCGCAATACAGATATAAGTCGGTTTTGATAAGTATATTCGGAATAACCGCTTGCGCCGCTAAATCTGGGCACAGCGAATACCGCTAATATACCGATAATCACCATCACAACAATCAGCTCAAGGAGGGTAAACCCGCCTTGAGCTTTTTGTTGTTTAGGTAACTCTTGTTGCCGTAACATTTTTAATCAAACAGGATCTGTACTAACAACCTGTTGAATCGACAACAATTGTCGGTACTGCCGCCGCGGATATAGCATCGGTGTAAGTAACCAGGCAGGTAGCCGAGTCTGTGCCACCACCATCCAAACTAATAGTGAAGCTGCCAGCTGCATCTACAATAGTAAAATCATCAGCACTTAAATCCATGAAAAAAGGTGCCTCTACTTCGGCGTTCAATCCAGCGGGATAGCCAAATACAGTGTTAACAGTGCCGCTAGCTAAAGTAACAGTACCAGTGGCTGCGCGTTGCAAGCCAGCAATCGCCGACTTGGCGTAAACTAACTGAGAACCGCCCTGCAATGCGGCCTTGACACCTTGAAGTGTACTTGCGCGCGCATCGTTCTGTAAGTCAATAAAACGCGGTACTGCCGTTACTGCTAAGATACCTAGAATCACAATAACAATGATTAGTTCGATTAACGTGAAGCCTTTTTGCTTGCTCATTTGGTTTTTCATAATATTTCCTTCGAGAGTGTTGTTTTCATTAAAAATTAAAAGTTAAAAAATATAGAGTAATACCTATTCACTTAGTTATCACTAAACACAATCACCTGACCAATCCTTGGGTCATAAACAAAACCATTACCTACATTTGTTGTAGTCGGCTCAGCTGTGTTGTTCTTTACGCTGCGGGTTAGGTAGTAATGACAAACATCGTTGCCGCCTGACCCCGCATTTTCATTCACATTAGTGAAGTATCGAAAATCTGTTACTGCCTGCACACTCCATGTTGACGAAATCGTCGGTGCGCTTTGCATAATTAAGTTGAAAATGCTCTCACAATCTAAACTAGTAATACTGTCGTCCTCGGTACTTGAATCATTATTTAATTGACCCGTTGGGTAACCAGTATCACTGTCGACACCAATCGAAATGCCTTCGATAGTGACAAAACTTAAGTTGCTACCGTTATTGTCTTGCGGTCGCGCTTCAATTTCCCATTGAGCGCGAACAAGGCCAACACTTGTCGCAAAACCACCTGCAACACCTTCAACTGTTGCATCTTCAGCATCTTCAGGTACATCTAAGAAGCGCGGTATCGCGGTTGCTGCTAACAGTCCCAAAATGACGACTACAATGACCAGTTCTATCAGCGTAAAGCCACGTTGCTTCATATTATTTACCGCTGCCATGATGTTTCCCTCAATTTTATTTAGTTGTCACTTAAAACAGACTGCCTGTTCCAAGATAATATTCAAATTTTTGACCTTTGCGGGTATAGCGACATATATCGACTAATTCCCCAGAGTCATTAATGTTGTGTTTGGATATAAACTCAACTTTTATGCCTAACTGTTTCTCAACATTGACATCAAGCTCTAACCCACTTACTTCAACCACTTCTGCGCTTGCAAATACATGTAGCAGGGCACTGCAAGCGTCTATTGATGGTGCTAATTTAGGCCAACCTTTCTTATTTATCTCAAATCGATCAGTTTGCTTAGCACGGGCTGTTTCATAAACAATCGAATGAGGTCGCCCTTCAAACTCCCACTGCCAATGCATTTGCGCTAGACCTTTCTGCATTGACCCTTTTACATTCTCAAAACCTACTTTTTCCCATGCATCGCTGTTGTCGCTTAAAAGACTTTGGTATAAGCCAGCCGCAATCAACATAATTACGATAAATACCAAGACGGAACGAAATAACTTGTTAGACATTATTTGCCTTGTACCACGCCCATCATATCCCACATTGGTGTAAATATGCCTAGAGCTAAGACCAACACCATCGACGCAACAATTGCTATTAAAATAGGTTCTATTTTCGAGGTTAGACTCTTTAAGTCATATTCAACCTCTCGTTCATAAAACTCAGCTACTTCGCTCAACAACTCGTCAACCCGACCTGTTTCTTCACCCACATTAATCATCTGCATAACTAATGGCGTAAATAAACCGCTAGCTAAAGCTACTCTGGATAAGCTTTCTCCTTTTTCAATACGCAATCGCATATCGATAACAGCTTTACTCATGTAACTATTGTCAACGGCTTCAGAGACTAAGTTCAATGCTGCCGTTAACGGTACTCCCGCTCTTAGCATCATCGAGAAACTTCGAGCAAAGCGGCCTAACAATGAACGTTCTACGATTGAACCAATCAATGGAAGCTGCAAATACAACTTATCCCATTTATAGCGCCCTTGTTTAGTATCAAGATAACGCCTTGTTATGAAAAAACATACCATACCAATGATAATCATGACCCACCAACTCGTCACAAATAAGTCCGACATCCCTATTAAAAACAGTGTCATAGCAGGTAGTTCAGCATCAAACTTTTCAAACATACCCGCAAATACAGGAATAACTAAAATATTCATGACAATAAGGGCTACTACCAAGGCAAATATGACAAACATAGGATAACGCGTAGCTGCTTTTATTTGTTTACGCGTGTCTTGCTCTCTCTGCAGGTATTCAGCAAGTTGCATAAAAGCATCATCTAAACGACCTGTATTTTCACCCACGTGGACAACACTGACAAAAAGCTGATTAAAAATTTTCGGATGTTGAGCAAGTGACGAAGACAAATTTCGGCCACGTTCTAATTGGTCAATAACGTCGTTGAGTGCGTGACGCATGCGTTTTGAGTTTGTATTCGCCAATCCAGTAACTGCACGAATAATAGGTATACCGGCTTTTGCCAATGAATACATTTGACGCGCAAAGATGACTAAATCATCAATACTGACTTGTGGAACAAGAAACCCCATATCAGCGGACTCTTGTTTTTTAACCGACTTATCCGACAACTCAATAATATCAACAGGAGTAATTTTTCTTGTCATCAACATTTTAGCAGCCGTCGTAGCGTCATTCGCATCGATCGTTCCGTCAACAAGCACACCGCCCGACTCGCGGCCTTTATAAGCAAAAGAGGCCACTAGTTATTATCCTCTAGCGACAAACTCGAATCACTCGAGCCAGCTGAAAAACTGCTTGGCATTTTCGATGCGACTTGTTCTGCTTGCGGAATTAATTTAGGAACATCATCTTCTGGAGTATGCTCTACATTATGATCTCCATCCTTGGCATCACCCACCATTTCAACTAGTTTCAATACCTCTTCGATAGTAGTAATACCTTCTTTGGCGTAAAGTAAAGCAGAATGGGCTAATGGTTTATACTCAGGACTAAGGCGTGCTGCTTCGGAGAACGCGCTTGTATCCTCATTTTTTAATGAATTCATCATAGCTTCGGTCATTTCGAGTAACTCAAATACACCAACACGTCCACGATAACCGCTATGGTTGCATTTCTGACAGCCAGCGCCTTTTTTGAATGTAATATTAGATATATCCTCGTTGAGCGTTTTGAGCCAAAAATTAGCTTCACTCGACACTTGTTCATCTACGCTACAGTTATCACAAATACGTCGCACAAGTCGCTGTGCGATAATGCCACGCAGTGAACTGGCAACTAAATAACCTGGAGCTCCCATATCAAGTAAACGAATTGCGCTGCTAATGCTGTCATTAGTGTGCAAAGTAGACAGAACTAAATGGCCCGTCAATGCCCCACGAAGGCCAATTTCAACGGTTTCTTTGTCACGCATTTCGCCGACCATAATTATATCTGGATCTTGGCGAAGTGTTGTTCTAAGAACATGCGAAAAAGTTAGGTCAATTTTATAGTTAACTTGTACCTGGTTAATTCGAGGTAAGCGATATTCAACAGGGTCTTCTACCGTAATAATTTTTGATTCCGGTTTATTCAGCTCGGTCAATGAGCCATATAGCGTTGTGGTTTTACCAGACCCCGTAGGACCAGTTACCAAAATCATGCCATGCGGTCGTTTTAATAACCTTCTGTATCGGTTTAGGATAGCCGGTGGCATTCCTGTTTGGTCAAGTGTGAGTAAGCCCTGTGACTGATCAAGTAAACGCATTACTACCGACTCACCGTTTTGCACAGGCATAGTCGAAACACGAATATCAATAACGCGACCTTTTATTTTTATCTCTGCGCGGCCATCTTGAGGTAAACGCTTCTCCGAAATATCAAGACCCGACATCAGTTTTAGTCTGAGTACCAACGCTGCTGCAATATTACGCTCTGGGATGACCGTTTCTTGTAACTGACCATCGACACGTTGACGAATACGCAGTTGATTTTCTTCAGGTTCAATATGTATATCTGATGCCTTGGCCAATACGGCCTCTTCAAATATAGAATGTAATAGTTTTGCGACGGCGGTATCTTGTTCGCCATCAACACCAATATTGAGCTCAAAGTCTTGTGAATCGTCATACTCTTCCGCTAACTCTTGTGCGAATGAGGCGATTTCTTCGGTTTTACGATAAAAATTTTCGTAAGCCGCAAATAATTGAGTTTCACTAACAACGGCTATTTCAATCGGCTTAGGTAGACGGTTACTGAGGTCATCAACCGCATTTATATCGCCAGGATCACTCATACCTACAAGTAACTTATCACCTTTATCGTCGAGTACCAATGCACGGTATCGGCGCGCTTGAATTTCAGGCAGCAACTTAACTGCATCGGGGTCAATACTATAGTGATCGATATTAATCAATGGCACATTTAAATGCGTCGATAACAACTTAAGCATTTGGTCTTCAGTCACCATATTCAGTGCAATCAAGGTTCCACCTAACTTACGGCCTGATTGGCGCTGCTCTGACAACGCTGTTTTCAGTTGTTCTTCATTAATTAAGTTGTTTTGGACTAACAAGTCACCTAATCTAATTTTCATATTTTATGGCCCCGCCAAAGCAGCTAAGCGTCCATCAACAAAGCTAACAACCTGTGTTGATAACTGATTTGATGATTTGACTTTTTTATAAGTAATAATGGCTTCTCCATACATTTTTTGCTTGTCTTGGCTAATTGCTAAACCAAGCATCCATCGCGCATTGCCTGGTTGGCGTTTAAGCAAAACGGCATAATCTTGCAGAGACGTTGCATAATCTTTTTGTTTTTCAGCGAGCGCCGCTCGAAAACTAAGTAATTCATTATCTGCAATCACACTTTTGGGGTGCTCAATAAGCAACGAGAGTGCTTGTGCATTTCTATCTTCACGAAACAACAAGCGGGCAAGCATTAGTCGCATACTGCTATCCGCAGGTGACAACTTAATACCTTGATCCAGTAAAAATGCGGCTCTCTTTGGATTGCCCTGAGCAAATTCGAGACTTGCCAGACGTTTTCGAGCACTCGCGTTTCTTGGCTCCAAAGCAATGAGGCTGTTCAGGTCTTTCATTGCTGCTGCAGTATCACCATTTTTAAGTGAAAGCTGTATGCGTTGCTCAAACAGCTTATGTGTCGAGGCACTCTTATTGCTAGAAGTTACATTAAATACAGTTTTTTCCGCGGATGCCTGAGCCAAGTCATCCCCGCCTTTAACCGCAGGTTGAATGGCAGAAGTAACATCGACTGATTGAGTTTGTTCTTGCTGTGTTGATTGCTCTCTTTGCGCCGCTATTTGAGCAATTTTTTGTACCTGGTGCTCGAGCTCTCGGTTAACTTCAGCCAGTTTAGCTTGGGCAACTTCGGTAGCTAAGGCCGCTTGCTTCGCGCTTTCTGTGCTATTGAGAGTGGCTTGATCGAGGTCACTAAATCCAACTTGTTGTTGTGGGCTCGGCGGTATTTTTCCAACGAGTTGCTCTGGACTGTCCACTGATAACTCTTTATTTGGAAGGATAATTAAGTTTGAGGGCACGTCAGCCCCAGGCTCAGGATTTTGCACACTACTTTGCTTTGGCAGCGATAGCCACCACGTTGTTGCGCCGATAACGAGAACAAGCACTACAACCCCAACAAAGAATTTTCGTGACCTAGCGCTTTGCGATTCCATAGGCACATAATCAGCTTCGTAAACTGATTTTTTGTCGCGTTTCTCAAGGTCCTTGAGCATTTTATTTACAACACTCATTTAATCCAACCCAAATCTAAAAAATCAAAAGTCGAGGAAATATTTGTAAGCACTAGTATCAAAACAGACGCCGCAATAAAAAGTGAGGTTGGTAACCAGCCCCATAAACTATTTTTACGGATAGAAATAGCAGCTTCGGTGTCATCAATGGCAGTTTTTACATGCTGTAATGTGATTTTTTGCACGCCCTCGCCATACGCTAGCATAAGTGACTTATGACACAGCACGTTGACTATTCTCGGAGTACCGCCACTCGCCTTATGTAATAATTGGCAACAACCTTCATCAAATAAACCTTCAACACGATAACCCGCAACCGCCATTCTATGACGGACGTATTGATACAACTGATCAGCATCCATCAATTTTAATTTATAAGAAAATGTAATGCGCTGAAGCAATTGGCGCAATTTAGGCTGTTTTAGCTTGTCGTCTAATTCAGGTTGTCCAAACAAAACAACTTGCAAAAGTTTCTGTGATTCTGTCTCTAAGTTCGTCATCAAACGAAGGGCTTCAATACTTTCATCGGGTAAAGCTTGTGCTTCATCAATAATGAGTACTGCATTTTTGTGTTGTTTATGAATTTCGACGAGACGTTGCTGAATCAATTGAGTGAACTCTTGTTGATCAGTTCCCTCGGGTAATTCGACGTTCAATTCTGCGGCTACCGAACGGCGTAATTCCGCAGGTGACAAATACGGGTTAGGAATATAGGCACTAACAAATCCATCAGGAAGTTCGTTGAGGAGCTTTCTGCAAATAAGTGTTTTACCAGCGCCTACTTCACCCGTCACTTTGATGAAACCTTCCCCACATCTGAGTGCTGTAGCCAATACCTCAATTGCTTCTTTATGACTCGGCAAACCAAAGTAATAACTCGTATTTGGCGTGAGCGTAAAGGGGAGCTCTCGAATACCAAAGTGATATAAGTACATGGTTATTCCACGTACAACCAATCGGCCATTTGTGCACGACTGGTTTCAATTTGCTGACGCATAGTGTTTTTGCCAACAACCGTAGGCTTAAGCAATATAATAAGTTCTTTCTTAGTTTCTTTCTCACGCTTACTTTTGAACAAATTACCTAAAATTGGAATATCTCCCAATAGCGGTGTTTGTGAATTCTCTGTCGTGATAATCGACTGCATCAAACCACCAATAACGACAATTTCACCCGACATTGCACGAATTATTGTATCTGATTCACGAATAGTGCTCTGTGCCAAAGGCAAAATGTATTGCTCTTCATTCAACGTAATCACTTTCTCTTGCTCTTGTGTTTCGATAACAGAAGGATGAATGTGTAATAAAATACTACCGTTAGCATCAATTTGTGGCGTGACGTCAAGTGCAATACCACTGAAAAACGGAGTTAAACCAATATCAGGGGTGATTGAGGTTGAACTCGATGTAATCGTATTTGAGGTAGAAACATCAGTAACAAAATATTCATCATTACCTACTTTTATAACCGCTTTTTGGTTATTAATAGCAGTAACACGTGGGCTTGAAAGCACTTGAACATTGCCCTGTGTATCCAGTAAATTGAGTACACCACTGAAGTCTTTATTCAAGAAAGATAAGCTTGTAATACCGCCTAATGAGGCTGATATCTCGTTAGCAAAACTCCCGGATGAGGTATTAAAACCGATATCTGTGCTGCCCGAATGGGACAATACTTGCGTCCAATTAATACCTTGTTGATATTCATCGTCTAATATCACTTCCAATATACGCGCTTCAATAATGACTTGGCGTTGCAGACTTTCTTCAGAGATACTCAAAAAATTACCAATGGTCTTTAATTCAGATGGTAAAGCTCGCACTGTGACTAAGCCAGCTTGTGGAGATACGAGTACTGAACGACCTTCTGCATTACCTAACATTTCTTTCAAACTAGTTTCAAGGTTTCCCCAAAAATCCGTTTCAGTGCGCGTGTTGATCGAAGTACCATTTGAGCCATTGCCATTACTCGAGTTGTTGCCGCCTTGGCTATTACTGACCTGAGAGTTTCCACTGAAGTTGTTCGAGCCGCCATTATTGCTGCTATTGTTGTTGTTGTTGTTACTGGCATTTTCGGAGACACCACCCGAAATAATACTCGTTTGAGTATTACCATCGCGCTTCATCATTAAATAGTTAACTGAGAATGTTTCTGTGCGCATACCTGCTGGAAATACCCTATATATATTGCCAGTGCGGTCAATGTGAAAACCATATAGGTCAGAAACAAGGTCGAAAATTGTATCCAGTTCAACTTGTTTCAGGTCCAGAGATATGAGGCCGCTTACTGCAGGATGAATAGCAACCGAGAACGGTGTGTCTTTTACTAATCCAGCAAAAAAGCTGACAGCGTCAATTTGTCTAGCATTGATGTCGTATTTATCTGCCGTGAATAACGTATCACTAGGTTTTGTTACCTCACCAGCAAGCAAATAATCAGAAACAGCAGCCTCTAATTCGGCTGCGGGTTGAGGTTCCGGCAATTGCATTTGCATTTGAGCATCTAACTCTTTGGCAAGGGACTTTTCAACGTGACTACTTTTGGCCGATTGACAGCCCGCCAGCGAAATCGCAATAAAACAAAGACTCAATGCTTTGCAGATCCGTAAATTATTCATTATTTGTCTGCTTCTTAAAATCACTTTTTTCATTTACCAAAAACCTTAAAGGCTTCGCCTTCGGTTCATTTTCATTCTTTAAAAAAACGCCGGAATTGGTGATCTCTGTCACGCGCCATGCGCCCACTTTCTCCCCTACTTGCAACCAGCTATTATTAATCACGGCGTAAAATACTAGGTTCTTTTTTAACACGGCAGTGAGATTAATTGAGGTATTAGCTTTTGTCTGGTCAGCAACAATTAAACGCTCGCTTATACTCGGTGGACGGGTAGGATCGCTTAATGTTTTTGCTTGCACCGTAATCGCAACACTAAACAGTGTTGTAAATAACGCCGTGCACCCACAAAACCGACTAAATTTATTAATTAACATTGATATAAGCCTCACTTCTACTTAACGTAAACAGTTCAATATCAACTTGTGCTTTTGGAAACTCTTTAACTTCAAACTGAATTTCTCGCCAATGCAATTTCCACTCCATTTGTTCTGCCGCAATTAAAAAATCACGGGTATCAAGGTACGACCCCTCAAACCTAATTCTTAGACCATGCTTAAATAATTCAGGACCAATAGAATCTTCAGAAGCATTAGGTTTTTTATCATTTCCAAATATATTGCTAGGCGGTATAGAGGACATGCTCATTAGTCTGAGTTTTTTCGCCTTTGTAAATAATTGATCAAGTAACAAGGGCATTGCATAAGGTGGCACTAATTGCTCTAACTCGTCAGCAAACAGCTTCTCCAAAATCAAGATTTGTTGATTAACACCCGCAATTTGATTTTTTATTTCGAGATCTGGATCAAGATTGAGCTGAGACTGAACTAAGTCGACACTATTTGCTACATCAACAAGCCTAAGCTTTTGCGCTTTTATTTGCTTACGGATATCAATTGTCTGAGCAATAGCAGGTTCAAGAAAGCCTAAAACAAAGACAATACAAATAACAAAAGGAACTGCATAAAAGAGCAATTTTTGCTCGCGGACTGAAATGCTATTAAATTTCGCATCGAGGTTATCCATAAAATTATTCATTGGTCACCCCACGTTGCTTGTTTCTGAGACATTTTACTTTCAATCTTAAAGCTCAACTGCTCTTCTGTTCGAAACACAGTTGCTGCGCCAAAATCTCGATTATTAAAGAAGTCAGTTTTGCCAATGGATTTAAGCCAACTAGGTAGCGCATCTGGCTGGTCGATGTTTCCTTCTATTACGATTTCAGTCTCGTTAACTTTGAATGATGTTAGCCAAACATTGTTATTATTTACTTCAGCAAATGAGGTTAATGCAGTCGAAAATGGTTTTTCCTGCAGTTTGCTTAAAGTCTTAAGCTTATCAGCAAGATATTTCGCGGTTGAAAGTCTCATTTTTTGGTTAGCAAATTTAGCCAACAACACCGGATTTTTTTGACGCAACGTTAAGGTCTTGGTTAAATCGTCTAGCTGACGTTGCGTGGATTTAATAGTACTTTGTACCTGTGATAATTCTTGCATGCGTGATTGTTTATCTTGCCAAAAACCAAAATAGGTACCACTCATAAATAGCAAAGCGATAACACCAAATAGAATTGTATTAGTAGCAGAAATCCAAAAAAACTGAGGTTTAAACTCCTCGCGATAAAGGTTAATACGTGTATTCATGACGATACCTCAGCACTTTTTGGACTGTCGCTATTGGTATCGTCTTGCTTAGTAGATTTGTTTTGCTCGGTTATTAATGACTGTTTTACATATGCAGCGCCTAAACATGAGAAACTAGCCATTTTAAAATTGAAGGCTGCGCCACAAATTATCTCGGGCTCAAAAAGAGTAACCGGCAGTCCCATGTTCTCGTGAATCTGCATTGCGAGCTTTTCTGATAAGGAGGTATCCAGTTTGAGCATTACTTTTCGCACCGGTGATTGCCTTAATTGACTCTCGAAATAGTCCATGGAACGTTGTATTTGTATACAGAGAGATTCGGTGATGCCCATTGAAAGTTCATTTTCACTATAACTACCTAGATTTTCGAATCCCTTAAGGCGACGAGTAAAGTAAAGCTGACTATTCTTAACAATATTTAAAACGATTTCTTCGCCATTTTCTTGAACCAAGCTAATAACCGCGTCATCTGATGTTGGCATCAATTCAACCGTAGCCGTCTCTTCGATTAAGATACTTTGCAAGTTTAAATTTGCGTCATAGATACCCGTACCAATACTTTCGATGTCTTTGTGAGGAATGGCGACGACGCTAACCTTTGACTGACCGGCTACTTGAGCAGGTGGCTTTAAATAGTCATAAACATAATTGGTATTAGGCGGTAGCAAGTCTTTCAACGGCCATGCAAGGGCAGCATAAACTTCACTTTCAGGTACATTTGGCTTATCAATTTGTAACAACTGGTACCAATGGGAGGTTAATGAAACATAGCAGTCAGTATTTGCTAGTTTGTGACGCTGGACATAGTCGGCCAGTTGCCCTTGCCAATTTGAATGGCTAAAGCTTGCGTCTAACACCCACTGCATCTCATCGTCGTGTTTCTGTAGAGCGCACAAAAGTACACTTTCACCAGAAAAAGCGATGCCGATAGAAAAGTACGATGACTTCCCTCTAAGTTTTGACTTGATAAGTTGTCGCCAACTCAAACGCATAAGATATTCGTGCCTTTTGGTTATTTCCGCTCTAATGAACATTGGTCAGTGAAATGGTTTGATGTCGATAAGTATGATGTTAAAAACAAGTAGTGTATTCAACGTTCTTAACGGGCTATCGACTCCGAAAAAATTCCCTTAACCTTTTCAATCGCTTTAATTACAGACTTAGTGTATGTGATCAGTTTTGATGATTAGGTATGCAAAACCTAACAGCCTGTCGCTCAAATTATACGTATCATCCAATATACAAATTACTAAAATATGGCGAAAGGCTTTGTTATAGAGGGGTTAGAGCACACAATTTAGAAATATTCATGCTCTAATTGAAATTATTAAATCCAAAAAAATCGTGTGCTGCTACACATAAACAAGGGAAATAGCCCAATAAATAAAGAGTAAATATAGAATTTCATAGATTTATGGCGGTGTCTCCACAAATAAAAGCACTGTAAATGAGTTAGTTATCGATAGTGCAAAGGTTATTGTGGCGATGATTTTATTTGTGGGAGTTCCTCGTATATTTCAGGCAAAGACGCACAAGTCGGGTCAGCGCTTTGTATTTCATGATTTTTGAGCACCCATGCAACTGTTGCCGGAAAAAACGGCGACACACTCGTAAAAATCTAGCATATGTGAGAAATAGGCGCTCTTAAGCCTATTAGTATATACCAAAGTAGTAATTCTAGACCCTAGAGTGACATTTCTCTTACTCTAGGTAGAAGTCGCAAATGACGTGCTCGATGCATTTGTCCACTGAGTGTGACACTGCCGAACTGCAGTCATTAACGCACCAATTCAGCAAAGCATGGCTAAAAGCTTATTACTTGTTACTTATATTAATCCATTAAGCGCGCAAGGCTCTGCGCAACCCAGCTGGCTAGCTTTTTCACTTCAAATACAAAAAACTGTAAAACAGGCCTTAGTTAACTTAATATTGTATTTTTCTGTAATCAAAAAAAGGGCTGAGTCTGGTAAAATGCCGAAATCAGGCTCTAATTGCCGCTTAATTAAAGTGACCAACTTATTGGGGTCCCTTCAAATAGGCTTTTGGTATTTATAATCAACTTTACAACTTATTTATTATACGATTTTTATAATTACTTTTTATTTAATTACAAAAAGACCTCCTTAAACTTAACATTTAAAAGAGGCCTTTATTAAGCTCTATTGTATGGTTTTATAAGTGCTAATTTTAATAATAAATTAAACTTAAGTTAACACTATTAGCTCTTAAAGGGATCGAGTCTTAAACCTTATAAAATTTTCATTTCCCCATAAAAAAGCCACTATTTCAGTGGCTTAACATTTATAATTAACATTTTTAAATTACATGTGTTCTAGAATGGAATATCATCATCAAAATCAAAATCTGGCTCTGCCATCGGCGGAGTTTTCTGAGGAGCCTGCTGCGGCGACTGTTGTGAAGGCTTATTATATCCGCCTCCTTGATTTGACTGACCACCACCACCCTGTTGATAACCACCCTGGTTATTCTGACCGCTCTGACTGTTCTGACTGCCTTGGTTATTCTGACTGCCTTG
>JBLIKA010000018.1:0-37183 GCA_047637355.1 Glaciecola sp.
TCCAGTTAAAGGACGGACTATTGTTGTAAACGAGCTTGGCTGAAGGAGCGACTTCACGGATTGCGCGGACCATGTCGCCAATTTGACCAACGTGTGGCTTCTCTGTTTCAATCCACAACAAGTCGGCGCCGTTTTGAAGTGACGTTATGCAATCAAGTACAACACGGTCGAACCCGGTGTTGTCCTTAAACTTAAACAGTCCATTTGGAAGACGCACCGGCTTAACAAGCTCACCGTTTAATTTCATAACCGTGTCGCCGTTAGTCAAATCATCAATAGAATTAACCGGGGTTGTTTCTAAAAATGCATTGTACTGAGACGCAAGGTCACCTTCGCTATTTGACACTGGGATTTTTTGAGTTAAGCCTGCACCTAACGAATCTGTGCGAGCAACAATAACGCCGTCATCTACACCTAACTCAAGGAATGCGTATCGGACGGCATTAATCTTAGCTAAAAAGTCTTCATGAGGAACAGTAACTTTACCGTCTTGGTGGCCACATTGCTTAGCGTCAGAAACTTGATTTTCAATTTGAATACAACAAGCGCCAGCTTCAATCATTTTCTTCGCGAGCAGGTAAGTCGCCTCTTCATTACCGAAACCGGCATCAATGTCAGCAATAATAGGAACGACATGAGTTTCAAAGTTGTCTATTGCTGCTTGAATAGTGCTTGTATCTGAACCTTGCTCTCGGGCCTTATCAAGTTGGTCAAAAAGAGTACCCAGTTCTCTGGCATCTGCTTGACGCAAAAATGTATATAGCTCTTCTATTAGAGACGGGACTGAGGTTTTTTCATGCATTGACTGGTCTGGCAATGGACCAAACTCTGAACGCAAAGCTGCTACCATCCAGCCTGACAAATAAAGGTAGCTTTTAGCTGTTGTTCCTTGATGTTTTTTTACAGCCAACATTTTTTGTTGACCAATAAAACCATGCCAGCAGCCCAGTGATTGAGTATATTGGCTTGAGTCGGCGTCATAGTCAGCCATATCTTCACGCATGATGCCAGCAGTGTATTTCGCGATATCTAACCCGGTTTGAAATCTGTTTTGGGTTTTCATTCTCGCTGCATATTCAGGGCTGATTGCGTTCCATGCGGCACCTTGAGAGGCTTTTAATTTGGTCATACTTTCTAAGTCTTGTTGATACTGTGACATATTGTTTTCCTCTTTTACTATTTCTTGAATATAATTTTGTGAAGATCTTTAAGCTGGTCTATTTAGCTTTGAGCTTACCTGCTTGTGCTGTTGTTGGTAGATGATGTAACCATCCTATGCTTCAATCACGAATAAAAAAACAGTATGAAAGTTATTTTAATAATTCACGCTGTGAATGGGCGATTGTTTTTTGGTTTATTTCTTCACTACTTAATTATCGTAAATTACTGAATTTAATGATATTAATGCTTTCGTTGATTCGGTGTAGATGAGTAGGATTTAAAAAATTACAAGTGAATTGATAATGCCTATAGTTTTGAGTGATGTGCTAAAAGGGTGGTTTTACCCTGCTGGTTATGTCAAACGAAACAAAGTCATCACATTTATCGATAAATTTTCAAGTGGTATCAATAAAAATCATGCGCGCTAACAATGAGTCACGTTTAGCGTTGTTATTTTGTCCGCCTTAGACCTCGCAGCAGTAAACAAAGCGATTTTGTGTTTGGCATTCGAGGGGGATTAACGGTATATTTGAGACCTAAGCTTAGGTCTTTTTTATTCGAGCCGAAATATCAGCGGTTATTTCAAATAAAGGCTTTCACTGAAGTTGTAAAAAATCCAATATCACTTTATATAACATTGCAATTTGAGTTATGAAGCAAAATAAATTCAATGCGTTATGAATTTTTCAGAGGTTATTTAGTTACATGGTCATAAAAAATATTTATACAATTAGTCTGGTCGCAACGGTTAGTCTATTTAGCATAGCTTGCACAGCGACTACACCAAAAGATATGGGTAATGTTCAAACAGACGTTAACACGCCAAAAAACATCATTATGGTCATTGCTGATGGAATGGGACCGGCTTACACAACAGCGTATCGGCTGTATAAAGATGACCCAAATACGCCAATGGTCGAACTCACTGCACTTGACCCGTTTTTGGTTGGCATGGCACAAACCTACCCAGCGCAAGTATCGGGTTATGTTACCGACTCAGCAGCGAGCGCAACTGCACTCGCTGCTGGTGTCAAAACATATAACGGTGCAATTGGTTTAGATGTCGCTAAGCAGCCACTCGAAAGTGTGCTACAACGAGCTAAAAAGCTGGGTAAAAGAACAGGCGTCGCCGTTACTTCACAAATTGTGCATGCGACACCTGCTGCATATATGGCACACAATGAGTCGCGAAATAATTACAATGAAATTGCCGATTCGTTTCTTGATGATCGTATCAACGGTAAGAATGTTGCTGATGTGATGTTGGGCGGTGGTTGGAATTACTTTATTCGTGACGACCGCAACTTGGTCGAAGAATTTACGTCTTTAGGATACCAATATGCCGATTCATACACTGCCTTATTAGCGTTACCCAAAGGTAAACCAACATTAGGATTGTTCGCTGATAAAGGTTTATCCAAAGCATTGGATGACACTAACCCTCATCGACTTTCTGTACTAACTGAAAGCGCCATATCGCACCTAGAAAATCCTAATGGCTATTTTTTACTGGTCGAGGCAAGCCAAGTTGATTGGGCAGGGCATGCTAACGACATATCTTCTGCAATGGGCGAAATGGAAGACTTAGAGCAAACGATGAAGTTGCTAAAAAAGTATGTTGATATGCACCCCGATACACTCGTTGTTCTTACTGCAGATCACAGCACGGGCGGATTAACCATAGGCGCTGGTGGAGATTATCGTTGGAGTCCTGAATTCATTCAAAACATGAAGGCTTCTGTCACTGTGATGTCTGAAAAAATAACAGGTGAAGAAGATATGGCTGAATATGTTGAAGACGTGTTTGGCTTTGCCTTGAACGATGATGAAAAAAATCATATCAGTGGCATTTCAACTGATATGGAGCCTAGAGCGCGCGAGGCTGTATTGAAGTCTATCTTAGATGAACGCACTAATACTGGCTGGACAACGTCAGGTCACACCGGCATTGATGTGGAGGTTTATGCGTTTGGTGCTGGTGCACAAGCATTTGCTGGAAATTTAAATAATACTGACATTGCTAAAAAGATTTTCGAGTTGTTGGGAGACGTTGAATAAGCCATTTTAAGGCGCTTATTCAAGCGCCTTAATTCTTTCAGCGAGAGGTGGGTGGCTTGAGAACAGTTTGTGTATTTTACCCGCATTAATTGCAAATGCAGCCATTTCATCAGGCATATCTGGACCTGTTTGACTTGATTGTAAGCGTATCAGAGCAGCGCGCATTTTATGTTTCCCGACAAGTTTTGCGGCTCCCGCATCTGCTCTGTATTCTCGGTAGCGAGAAAACCACATGGTAATGGTCATCGCCAAGACGCCTAAAATCAATTCAGCAATTATCGATACGATCCAAAATGCAGGGCCATGACCCCGTTCTACTTTAAAGATAACGCGGTCGACGGTATGTCCAATCACCCTCGATAGAAACACAACAAAGGTGTTCATTACGCCTTGAAGCAAAGTCATGGTAACCATATCGCCATTAGCCACGTGAGCCACTTCATGCGCCAATACAGCCTCAAGTTCGTCTTTATTCATGCTCTCAATAAGACCGGTGCTTACTGCAACTAGGGCATTGTTGCGATTCCAACCAGTAGCAAACGCGTTAGGCGAGTGGCTATGAAATATACCGACTTCAGGCATACCAATATTTGATTGCTTAGCTAGGCGACCGACCGTATTTAATAGCCACGTTTCTGTGCTATTAGCAGGTTGCTTAACAATTTGCACTCGCATTGACCGTTTAGCCATCCATTTTGAGATGAATAAAGATATGAATGCGCCACTGAAGCCAATAACCGCAGAATAAACCATTAGTGCATTTAGATTGAGGTCAACGCCATTGTCTGCAAGCAGACCCTGGATCCCAAATAAACTAAACGTAATACTTAGTAAAGCAATAATCGCAATGTTGGTCCCGACGAATAAAAAAATACGTAGCATGTCTTTTCTCAATATAGTTAGCGACCGATTCGCTATTTAGCATGTAATAAATAATGCTTTTTCATAAAAATATCAATGAATTAAATGTAAATTTTTTTTTATGGTGCAGGACAATTTTTTAATCAATAAACACTATATCAATAACCGGTTAATTCCAAAAAACCTTTACCGGTATGTGTTCCGCTAACTGCTACGGTTCCTTCATAATAGGCCACTGACGCAGGGCTCCATTGATCATTCTTGGTTGCTTTAATGTTAATGTTTATGCGTTTACTGTTAATTTTTAACTCCCAATTTAAGGGCAATTCTTTGTTACCAACAGGCGTTAATTCAATCGAATTCAACTCTATATCTGAAGGCATAAGGGTTGTGCTTGAGCCGTCGGCATCGATATAAGTGCCGGTGATATAATCAGGTTGATCTTGCAAACGCATTTGAAAGGCCATAATTTTATCGCCATTATCAAGGTGAAGTGATAGCCAGTCCCAGCCTAATGTCGCTTGGTCGAGCAACTGCGAGGTCCATTCTTGATCAAACCATGCATTACCATTGATCGCTATCTGTTTTTTATTTTCAATTAAATCGATATTTTTCTCGATATTATCAGCTGCGTTCTCATTTCTTTTACTGTTATCTATTGGCTCACCATGTTCATGATAGTTGGAAAAAATCAACTCATCACTCATCGTGAATGTTCCTTCAACCTCAATAAAGGGTGCACTGTAATAATGTGAAGCGTGCTCCCCATTAGCTGATTTTATGCTGTAACCGCGCTGGCCTTGCAGAATATAAGGACCAGTGCTGGATAAATTAAGTTGAACACTGAGATAATTAGCATCATTGAGGTTTGCGTTCTTTTCGTTTATAGCATTTTGGTCTGCATCATTTTCATTGGTATGGTTACTGATTAATTTAGTGGTAAAAGTTAACTTAGCAGGTAATAAGTTAGCCGTCTGAGCTTGCCAGTGCCAATCATCAATAAATAATTTTAACGGTGTTTTTGCCACACCTGCATTACCAACATCACCTCGTGCAAATTTTTCCGAAAACCAGTGTTTGGACTGACTATGCACAGAAGCATGCGCCATATATATGTGCTCATTACTCCAATGATATTGTGCCGTTTGGGGCATGTTTTTCGGGTTTAACTCATTGCCATCAGATCTAAGGCTTAACGGTCCTTGCTCATTGCTATAAATTGCATTTGGATTTCGAAAGCGAAACAGTGTCCATTGCAAACCATAAGTATTACCTTCGTCATCTTCTAAATTTGCGGTCAAGTACCACCATTCGATATCAAATGAGGTATGCGAATAATGGTCTTTCGGAAAAGTGATGACATAGTTAGGATCGGCAACCTGTCCCAAATTTTTTTGATTCGACGTGCTGAAGCCCTTACCAAAATTTTGAGCCGACGGTTCTCGCGTATCTCTATGGTCCGTGCTCTTGTTTTTTACGCTAAAAAATAGTCCCTTAAGATTGCCCGAAATATCATATCTGCGGTCGCTAGAAAACATGACTACAACAAACAAAATAAGCACAGTAAGTAAAATAGACAACTTTATTAATTTACCCATCGGATATCCTCAATGAGGGGCCTTCGGCCAGCCCGAAAAATGGGTATAGCAATCACTGTCGCTACAACCAATAAACTTGTGGCATATATTTGCAATATCTTCATAGGGCTAATAATCAGTGGATAAGTCCATGAAAAAGCTTGATAGTTGATATCTACAATTAATATCCAACTTAATAGTATGCCAAACGGAGTAGCAAAAATTAATGCGACAAAACACAGCAGTAAGTATTGAAATAAGGCCAGTAGCTGAGTTTTTACCGCAGACACCCCCATGCTGCGAATTAACATATTCTGTGGTCGAGTGTCATGCATCAATACAATAATAGCGCACGCAAGGGATAGGGCAGCAACGAGTAGGGTGACTATATTCAATCCATCGGTAATAATGAAGGTGTCGTCAAAAGCTTGCATCGACAAAGCGAGCAGTTCTTCTGTTTTTAATAATTGTGTTTTTGGATCGAACCCAGCTAAAAGCATTTTTTCTCTCAATAAGTCAATTTTACTCTCAGGGCCTTGCAATGCATAAATACAACATTTAGATTTGGATAATTCAAACATGTCTAGCGGCATCAGTACCTGTGCATAAGGGCTACCAAAATCATAAATGATGCCTAATATTTTATACGATGATAGTGATGCTGTTGATGGATGAGGAAGCTCAATTATATCGTCAACCTTGTACTCAAACCCAAAAGCAAACTGTTGATTAACTAAAACGCCCCTGCCTTCTTTAAATTGTCGCCATAAATTTTCATTTTCGCTTTTGTCATAAAACACCATTGCCTGCTGATTGAACTCGTCTGCAGGGTAGCTGAATTGTTGAATTTCTTTTCCTTGAAAAGAAATATAATTTTCCAACCGTTGATAAACAATCACACCTGTGCCCTTGGCTAACTCAACGATGTTGGGCTCACCTTGATTATAAACATAATAGTCGGCGGCCAAACGCTGTTCGAGCCAGCCTACTGTAGCTCCACGGAAACTATCGACCATCAAGTTCATACCAATGTTACTAGTAGCGGCGATAAAAAAAGCACAGCAAGCAATTTTGGTTTTCCCTGACAATGCCAAACTTTGTTTGGAACTAACTTGCAATAATGGAAAACGATCAGGAATAAAGCGTTGGATGAACGCCAGCATGCTTGGGTAATTGGCGAGTAGCAAACAACAGCCAGATAAAATAACGAATGCGGTGGCAATAAGAAGCAACCAGAGCGCTTGCGCGTGATTTAATAAGACATAGGCAAGACCTGCAAAAATGCTAAAACTAAACCAAATGGTGCGGTTCCAGAAGCGCTGTTGAGTAACAGATAACGGCATATCTTTACTTTGCGCCAACTGATGATTTAATTTATTTAACGGAATCAAAGTTGCGCACACACTTCCCACTAGGCAAATACCAAATACTTGCATGAGTAAGCCAATAAAAGATACTTTGCCAAACCCTACCTCGACTGAGTATAAATTTTCAAGAGTTGCTTGGACGGCAGGTGAGGCCAGTTTTGCTAATTCAACCCCCAATAAAACGCCAATTAAGCAAGCTAGTAAAGTAATAAATACAATTTCAATCAACTGGACAATAAACAATTGTTGTCTTGAAATACCTAACTGTCGACAAACTTTAAGCCATGTTAACCTCGAATTTAATAATAAATTAACTGCGTTGACTACAATAAAAAGGCAGACGACGAACATGAGCAATGCCATTGCCATTAAGTTCAAGTGGAAACTACTTGTGAGTTCTGAATCCTGCTGGCCAGCATCCGTATTGGATAACTGCAGGTAGTCTGGCAATAGCTTTCGCAGTGCGTATTCTTGGCTTTTTGTTAACTCCCCAACAACCAATAGCATCGATAGCTCGGCGTTCGGATAAATGCGGTATAACTCAGCAATATCCATAATTATATCGTTACCTAATGCTGGACTTTCAAATGCACTCAGTTTTGCTAGAGCCTTGCCACTTTGTGTTGTAAATTGGTGTGCCGAATCGACATTAATATCGCTACCCTTGATGTCTTGATTGCTATCAACTTCAACCTCTTGACTATCAGCGGTGTCACCTGCATTATAATCTTTGGCATCTTCCAACTGGCTGAGCAATTGCGGATGCAGAACAGCGGTTGGGTTACTAAAGCTTAATTGTTGAATCAGTTGCTTAGATCCGTCCAATGATACGCCCATTTCTGCTTTACGTTCCATTGTCGGGCTTATTTGCTTAGTTAATGGTGTGGGGCTGGAAAAGCTAGGTAAGGTAAGCAATGAGAAAGTGTCGATGCCAGTAAAATCGATCCGCCGCTGGGTAATGCGTCGGGTATTTTTATAAATATGCTGTTTTATTTGCGCCACTGCAATTAATTGGTAAAAGCCTTTTAGTCTTAGAGCTGAGTAGTCTTGCTTAGTGAGTTTTAGCGTGGATGAATTTGAGACTATTGTGTAAGTAACGTTAGGAATTAGAAACTGTTGCTCGCTGCTGTAGCTTTGTTTAGCACTGCTATTAATCACCAATACAGCACTTAAGCCCGCCGCCGCAATAACCAATGATGCCATCAACATGCACAGACTAAATTTACTGTTTCGATAGCTTTTTATCAAGACAAACAGGAAGGGTAAATACGTCATATTAAATTTGGGTTAACCTGGCATCGTCTAAATACCATTGTTGCTGAGTGAGCATAGCCACTTTTTCGCTATGAGTCACCATTACCAGTGCAGTGTTGAGATTTTTGCAAGTATCGACAAGGAGTTGACTCACAAGGTCAGAGTTTCTATTGTCAAGGTTACCCGTTGGCTCATCGGCTAGCAAAAGAGGCGGTTGATGGGATAACCCCCGTGCAATAGCAACCCGCTGCTGTTCACCGCCAGAAAGTTGGTTCGGAAGTTTGTTTATATGACGATGAATATCTAGCACATCTAAAAGTTCCTGAATATAGTTGTCTTGCACCTTGCCTGTTATCTTGGCAGGCAACATGATATTTTCCATCACTGTAATACAGTCAATTAAATTGAATTTTTGAAAAATAAGGCCAACTTGGAACTGACGATATCTGTCTGCTTGTTTTTCGGAAAACTGCGTAATATCGATATGTTGATTTTGCGGTTGGTGACAGTTTTTATGCTTATTGTGCGGCAAATCGCCGACACTGGTAAACAGTATTTCCCCGCTATCAGGTTTATCTAGCGCAGCTAAAAGATGCAAAAGAGTTGATTTACCTGAACCGGATGCCCCCTGAATGCTGATGCTGTCACCTGCGCTGATGGTTAAGTTAACATTGCTGAGAATGGAGCGACTTTCACCCGCATCGGTATAACTTTTCTTTAAATTTTTGAGGGCAAGCATAAAAAAGGCATCTACTCTTCATTGATGCCTAAGTATACGTTAACTGAGCGCTGAAAGACTACTGATGCAAAAAGCTTTCAATAGGCTCGCCAGTGACGCTAGAAATTTGTTTAAACAGATACATCAATGCAAATATCAACAAAATCATGCTTGGAATAACAATAACAGGGTAACTTAGTGCGGTCATGCGCCCGAGCTCTTCGGTATAGGCTGTGGTGCCGGGTTCAGATACTAATATCCACTTTGCGAGTAAATAATTTAAGGCTGAAGATAAGAAAAATGAGCTTGCTACAATATATGAACTAACAGCGACTTTACTGTTAAATAGGACAGTTAAGCCTTTTTCTTCCAAAGTGCCATTTAATTTTGGCCAGTTAACTAACTGATCATTGAGAATCAGTACTTTTACTAAGGGCTTTTTGCCATACTGCGTAATTATGACGGCCAAACCAATCAGCGCTGGGATAGCAGCTTCTTTAATTGCAATGTACTCAGCTGGCAGCTTCAACAAGCTGATACCACCAGTTAACAGAACGCTTACGATGCCGAGTATTGAAAATACATTTACTTTTTTAGTCTGTTTTAGGTCATAGATACCAAAAACTAAAGGGAAAGCTAGTGCTAAAACAATACTCCAAGCGGGACCCAAATATTCGTCTGAACTTAAAAAGCTCATGACTAAAACGGGAACCGCAATATTAAAAATTAAATTGCCGAAAAAGCCGGTTTGTTTAGGTTGTTCTTGAACTGTTTCAGACATGTAAATTTAACTGCTCTTGTAAGCTAGGTGTGGATTGTACAAAAAGAAACGATACAATGTCACGTTGATTTTGTGTTAAATCACGTACGATTTTTTAAAAACCAAGCTAAACAGAGACCTGCAATAAACCCAAATAAATGTGATTCCCAAGATATGTAGGGTTGGTTAGGTAAAACGCCCCAAATCATGCCGCCATAAAAAAATGCGACAGAGACAGAAATAATAATTTGAAATAAGCGTTTATTGAGAAAACCGGCTAAAACTAAATAGCCAAAGTAACCATAAATAATACCACTAGCACCTAAATGAAATGATGTCCTGCCAAAAAACCACACCAGTAAACCGGTTAGTACAATTAGTCCGAAAGATACGGTAATAAAGCGTTTCCCTCCAAACTGTAGCACCAAGACTGAAAATATGGCTAAGGTCACAAGGTTGGAAGCAAAATGAGTAAAGTTAGCATGTAAGAAAGGCGCCGTGAAAATATAGGCTAAATGGCTTAATTCTCTGGGATAAATACTAAACTGGTTAAAGTAGCGACCGGTCAGCATATTGATCGCTTCAACCACAGTTAAAAAACCCACAATGTAGCTAACCCAAATAAGTTGTTTTTTTAAGGTTGTCGGTGATTTTAGTGCGGTCAATACGATTTTCCTATGAGTTAAAAAAATTACAAAATAATATGTGGCATATAGCGCGATAGGTCTTGCGTAATGGCCGACTTGTCCTCTCGCACAGATATACCGGCAGCTTCATCATCGACTAACCATGACCCTATTAAGGTGTAATTATCGGCAAATTTAGGCAATGGTGTGTGCGCTTGATAAATGAATCCTTCTTCGCCGTAGGGACCGCTCGATGACAGACTCATTTTTCCATTTTCTAAAATGTCGATATTCGCACCTTCGCGAGAATAGAGGGGTTTTTTTACCCACTTTTTAACATTTGAAAACGCGTTCATACTTGCCATGTCAGATTCAAAGAAAGCAGGTAACAGATTTGGATGGCCCTTAAACTCTTGCCACAATACGGGCAGTAATGCTTTATTTGAGAGAATGGTTTTCCAAATAGGTTCAATCCAAGCCGTATTTGCTTTTAGAGCGTGAGGGCCAAATTCTTCACGTTGCATAAACTCCCATGGATAGAGTTTAAAGCAATGTGAAATGACTTGATCTTGCAAGTCCGTGAGATCACCATTCTCACCGAGCCCTATATCTTCAATATGAACGAAGTAGTCGCCAATGCCAGCTTCTTTCGCGCAGTCCTGTAGATATTGAACGGTACCGCGGTCTTCATCCGTATCTTTGCAGCAAGCAAAGTGAAGGTAGTTAATACCGTAGTAATCAGCTATCACTTTGAAGCGATTCACTAGCTTTTCCTGCAACGAATTGAATTGGTCGGCACGTTTACTGAGCTTGTTATTATCTACATTATTTTCAAGCCATAACCACTGCCAAAAGCCTGATTCATATAAGCTAGTAGGTGTATCCGCGTTGTTTTCAAGTAGTTTGGCTGGCGATTTTCCGTCGTAGACAAAGTCTAACCTTGAGTAAAGAGATGGCTCTTTTGCTTGCCATGAATCTGCAATTGCTTGCCAGTAATCGCTAGGTATAGCAAATTGAGACAGCCGCTCTTCACTCTTTGATACAACATCCACCACATGTAAACACATCTGGTGAATTTCTTCAGTAGGAGACTCAAGGTCTCTCTCAATCTGCTCTAATGTAAATTGGTAGTAAGCAGTTTCATCCCAGTATGCTTGTCCGTGCATAGTATGGAAATGAAATCCGTAATCACGCGCCATTTGTTGCCAGTTCTTTCTCGCATCAATTGGAAGTCGCAGCACTTAGCCGCCCCAGCCTTTGCCGCTACTTCTGCTGCCCCATGAGGCTTTTGCACGCACACTGCTACCAAAACCACCACGACTCATTGTGCGAGTAACGGCTGGCTTTTTATCGAATGCACCCGAACTAACGTTGAGCTTGTTCCTTCTTGAATCACCGAAGTTACGGCCATCAGCCCCAACCCAGTTATTGCGATAGGACGAATACCGAGAAGAGGAGGTAAACATAGGCTGATAGTATGGACGAGGAGCCAATAAATTCCCCATCATGTAACCTGCCATTAATGGCATAAAAATAGAGTTACCACTGTTATTAATTGTTTGGCATTGATTATTGCCAAACTCATATTCACAATCATTTCTAGTATTATATTTTGGTGCCGTTTTCGCTGCTTCTGTTAGTGCGCCTCTGTACGCCGTTTCACATTTTTGCGCCATGCTTGGAAGGGCATCAACGCATTCGTCGACACTTTTAAATACGACTGCTTCTTCTCTTCCGCCAGAACACGCACTGAGTAGAACAGAGGCAACGCCCAAGGCTAAAGGTTTGAATGAAAATGCTTTGCGCATTTTCGACAGATTGATATTGCTACTGCGTTTTTGTTTACTGTTAGTTTGCATATTTGGATTACTCCTTAGTAGCTCATGCAAGCGGCGTTAAGCAGGCCTACAGCAACTGACATTGCGCCTAACATGACGCCTGCGGATACTTCATTGTTTTGAATTCTTTCAGCTATTTTGGGCATGAAGGTAAAACGCAAAAGTGCAAAAGCTAGCAGTTGCGCAATAATCGCGACGAGACCCCAAATGGCGTAATCGAGTAAAAACTCTGAATTAGTAACGGCACCTGACAATGCAATGGCAAAACCAATCATTGCGCCACCAAAACCGATAGCAGCGGCGGTACTTTTTTCTTCTTTTACCAATTTCCATTCATCATGCGGTGTAACAAAAGCATAGACGATTTTGAAAACAAAAAATAAGGCGATGGAGATAACAAAATATAAAGCGAAATTTTGTAATCCGGCGATTGAATTGAGTACTGCGTTCATTTTATTTTCCTTAACCGTTTATTATTATATCTGCAGGTGACAAATTAAAACCGGTACTAATGACCAAACATCTATCATGGTTATTACCGACAATTTTTTCTTCACCTGATACTAGCACTGCTTCTACATCATCTTCTGAAATAGATCTTTCATAAAGCATTATAAATTGATCCGTTGTAGTGACGTCACCATCTTGTTCGAAGGTTGTTTCGGTCATAGCGACCGGTGGTGATATATCGCCAACTGCATCCCAAACGCGCTCGTAGGTATCGTCACCTAATGAATACATTGGCTGTGAAATGGCATTGTTGAGCAAGTCTTGCCATTGAGTTTCGGAACCGACGGTTTTGGTATCATAAAAATACCAGAGTTTAACGTCGGTAATGTGATTCTCTGTTTCCCCACCATCGGTGATGACCTGCAAAAAGGCATCATCGTCGGTATAAAACCGAAACATAGTGCCGCCAGTATCAAGGATTACCTTGCCAACCGCCTGAATAAGATGCTTGCTTGCCGCACCATTAATTTTTAGGGATGGTTGTAATAATTTGAGTTTGAGAGGATCGAGTTCGAATGAACCACCCAAATACAAACCCATGATTTCCGGGCTGTCAGGCTTGTGTGGTTGTTCTTTGTCTTTTCTTCCGAATAATTTACCGAACATATTTCACTCCTTCAACTCACCCTTATTCACAGTGTAAGCTATTCCAATCAATATTGTTGATACGATGCTCTGCAATATAAAATACTTTATTACCAGCTTTTACCACATCATCAAAATTCGGATTAACCGATATCTGATTCACTCTTTGTGGCGACGAATAGCCGATAAATGTCGCGTTATATTGTTTTTTCAGTCCTAAAAACAACTTTTCAACACTTAAGTCATTCATCATGCTCGGTAATTCGACCGAAAACTGTGCCTGACCTTCTTCTACGTCTAAAAGATCGTGATGTAAAAGACTAGAACCAGGGTCGAAAACTGACTTTGCAAGCATCTCAACTGCAACGCTCGGTGTGCACTCTACTTCAGGACAATGCTGTTGTAATAAGCCGACCAAGCTTTCATCTTCAAAGTAGGCCACTTTGTGTGCTTTCGGATTGCGCTTGGAGCAATATAACGCCGTAGTTAACGTAATATCGTCATATGGATTATCGATGAGTATTGTTTTTGCCGTTGCAACGCAGGCTCGATCCATGTCTTCGTCCTGATTGAACGAACTAACGTGCACGAATTCAATTTCTGATGGGCGCGGATTTTCAATATCTGCCTTTACGCAAAGCACAATTTCCGGATTTTCCGGAGTATTAACTTTTTCTTTTAGTAATAGTTTTAATAGTTGTTCAGTGCGTTTTTCATTCCAACCAATAATTAAAATATGGTTAGATACATTTAACGGTTTCAAACCTCTTGCTCCTCTTCTCCATTGATCACTTACCCAAGACGCGATACGTCCAATAATCAAAGCAAAAATACTTAATCCAAGCGGAATAACATACAACGCAACAATCAGCTTACCTGCCGGTGTTGACGGCGACATATCCCCATAGCCAACAGTGGAGCCAGTAACAACAAGCCAATAAAAATAGTCAGAGGCGTTTAGTAGGGCTTGCTCATCTGCTAAAAAAAGCAATATCCAACTGGAGACTGTATAGAATAAAAGCGCTGTTATTAGCGTGTACCAGCGCAGCTCGGAAAAGTATTTCACGCATAGTTTTTTGAGTCTTACCCAATGTAACATGAATGAAAATTTTCCTTTTAGTTTTAAATATAACAAAAACGGCAACCCAATGGGCTGCCGTTTTTCAAGTTAGTTAGTTATTTGCCTAGTATTCGGCTTAATTCGTCGTCAGCTGATGACGAGCCACCCTTAATACCTGCGCCGGCCAAACGCTTCTCAAGATCATCTGATGAGTCGCCCTGGGCTAGTTCCTCAGCGGCTTCAAGTTCAGCACTTCGCAATGTTTGCTTCTCTTGAATTCGGGCGAGTGATTCAGTTGCTGTTTTCATTTTACTATTAGCACCTAAATGACTAGATGAAACTGCCACTTGTGCGCGTTGCACTGATTCCGTAGCTTTGATCATATCCACTTGCTGCTCCAAACGACGTAAGTTGTTTTTTGCTTGGTTTATGTTACCCGCAAGTTGCTTTTCTGACTTCGTAAACTGATCCAAATAAGCTTGTTCTGTTTCAACTTGGCCACGCAACTCAGATACACGCTGGGCACAATCAAGCGCTAGTTGACGGTCAGTATCAATCGCTTTTCTCGCATGAACTTCATATTCGCCGATTGACTTGTTCAGCCCATCTACTTTTTGCTGTGATAACTTACACTTTGCTAGAATTTGCGTGCGTGCATGGTCTGACTTTCTCAATTCGTCTTTTGCTTCACGAATTTCTTGCTCAAGAATTTTAATTGCTTGAGTATCAACAACCGCTTGCGCTGCTTCAGTAGCGGTACCTTTTACGGCAGTAAATAACTTTTTCCAAACTGACATGGTAATCTCCGGTTATTAATAAATTAATTAGTTAGATTTTAAAAAATCTTGGTAAGCATCCAAAAATGCCTCTACGTTTTGAAACAATGTTGAGATTTCAATTAACACGCTTTCTTCTTTCGATTGACCGCTCAAAGAACCAAAAGCCGTGTAATACTGATTTCCAGCAACGGATGAAATACCGATTGTGGTTAGAGGGAAAATCATATGCGTTCTAAGAATCTCTTCATTTAACGCTGATGGGTCTTTCACTTCATCTAACGAGAACAATAAAGATTCAACCAGTATTTGTTCTCCGCTAATTGCCAACCAGGCATCAATTCCATCTTCATTTGCAATAAGTAAGCAATCTGCTTCGTGTGTAACTACATATCCCTCTTGAGCAGAAATAATTTCTGCTAGTTGTGATAGTTCCCACGTCATTCATCTTCTCCTAAAAGTGTGTTTTACCATGTCGACATCTATAATAGACTCTAATTATTGATTCAACAACACGGCTGACCTCGAACTTGACGTAAGTATAGTCATAGGGTGAAAATAAAGTCAAATATTTTTTTCACATTTGGGTCAAATAATGTTTAAATGTGAATTATACATTACAAACGAAACTTATAAGTAGGTCTTTTATGAAACCAAAAACAAGCGATTGGCGCAACTTAGTTCAGCGATTATTAAAGACGGAATTATCTAAAAAGGGAATAAAATATCAGGATCTCAGTGATAAACTAAGCGCTGTAGGCGTTGATCAAAGTGCAGACAACTTAAGAAATAAAATAAATAAGGGCATTTTGGGAGCCGACTTGTTGTTACAGATTGTTTTTGTGCTTAATATTAAACAAATTAAGTATGAAGATATTGAAGAAATGTTAGCTGACATGCAATAGACTTTTGAGTTAACACTAAAAAGTCATTGTTTTGATAGTTTGTAGAGATAGCGTGTATGTATAATAAGCGATTCCTGCGATAACAATAAATAATTACGCTAATAATAAATAATAGTGAAGCGAGTAAAACTCTGAATTTTAGATAAAAAAATACCCAGCAGAACTGGGTAATAAGTAAGTTTGGGAGAACGTCACTTAATTTGGTACATGTGTAATACTACGCCAAAAATCTACAGATATCAGGCGTTTTAGGTATCAAGACTCAGCAAAAGGTATTTGTTACCATACTGTATATGCGAAGAGAATTATTTAGTCCCTTGTTGACAACGACACACAGCTATTTTGAGAGAACGATGAAGTTATCAGATTTTTATTTTGATTTACCAGAAAATTTAATTGCAAAACATCCAACAGAACAACGAACGCAAAGTCGCTTATTGCACCTGGAAGGCAATACTGGCGAAGTTTTACATAAAAAATTCACTCATATTTTAGAATTGTTAAGGCCAGGCGATCTACTGATTTTCAATAACACGAGAGTCATTCCAGCAAGATTATATGGGACTAAGACGTCGGGTGGAAAAGTTGAAGTGTTAATTGAAAGGATACTAAATGATGGCACCGCAATGGCCCATATTAGATCCAGTAAGTCGCCAAAGTCAGGTGCAATACTCACGATGGAAGGTGGGCTACAAATTGAAATGCTAGGGCGAGATGATACTCTTTTTCATATTAAGTTTTTGAACGATCAAAATGTATTTGATTTACTTGAAGAGTTTGGCCATATGCCACTGCCTCCTTACATTGATAGACCAGATGATGAAGTTGATAAAGAACGTTATCAAACGGTATACAATGAAAAGCCAGGTGCGGTAGCAGCTCCAACGGCGGGCCTTCACTTCGACGATGACATCTTAAATAGTATAAAGTCAAAAGGTGTTGAGTTAGCATTTATTACTCTGCATGTTGGTGCAGGTACTTTTCAACCAGTTAGGGTTGATAATATTGCCGAACATCAAATGCACGCTGAGTACGTGGAAGTATCCCAAGATGTGGCTGATAAAGTAATTGCAACAAAAGCCGCCGGTGGTCGGGTGATTGCTGTAGGGACTACGTCTGTGCGGTCCATTGAATCGGCAGCTCAAGCAGCTAGTAATAAGCTTATTAGTGAATTTATGTCGGATACCAATATCTTTATATATCCGGGGTATACTTTTAAAGTGATCGACGCAATGCTGACCAATTTTCACTTGCCTGAATCGACATTAATGATGTTAATTAGTGCATTTGCTGGGCGCGATAATGTGATGCATGCTTATGCGCAAGCGATACAAGAAGAATATCGCTTTTATAGTTATGGTGATGCGATGTTTATAGAGCGCAAAAATGCGTGAGCCCAGCACTATTTTTTGTTATAGTGCGCGCCAAAATCCGCAGTAAACAGCCCGTATGTTTGTTTACTGTGTAACATCAGTATGATGCGTTATTCATTCCTGCACTCATCGTTGCACATATTTTATACAAAATATCGCAACATGTTTAGAGCTTGGAAAACGTTGGATTCAGTTGTAATTTGGCATGGCAAGTGCACTGAATCGCGAATGTTAGGTTGATAAATGAAATTTAATTTAATGGCTACAGACGGCAAAGCGCGTCGCGGTCAACTTATTTTTGAACGTGGCGTGGTAGAAACACCTGCGTTTATGCCCGTTGGCACATACGGCACTGTGAAAGGCATGACGCCAGAAGAACTTGACGACTCAGGTGCGCATATTTGTTTAGGTAATACGTTTCACTTAATGCTTCGTCCTGGCACCAGTATTATAAAACAGCACGGTGACTTGCACGATTTTATGCATTGGGAAAAGCCAATTCTTACAGATTCTGGCGGTTTTCAAGTTTTTTCATTGGGTGACTTACGTAAAATCACCGAACATGGTGTTACCTTTCGCTCTCCTATTAATGGTGAAAAAATCTTACTTACACCTGAAAAATCAATGGAAGTGCAGCGTGACTTAGGCTCTGACGTTGTCATGATTTTCGATGAGTGTACACCGTATCCTGCAACTGAAAAAGAAGCGTCTGATTCAATGGAGATGTCTTTGCGTTGGGCTCAACGCAGCAAAGATGCGCATGCTGACAATCCATCTGCATTGTTTGGTATTATCCAGGGCGGTATGTATGAACATTTGCGCGACACATCTTTAGCCGGGTTAGAGGATATCGGTTTTGATGGTTATGCCATTGGTGGTTTATCAGTGGGTGAGCCGAAAGAAGACATGATCCGCATCATCAATCATACAGCGCCGAAAATTCCAGAAAACAAACCACGTTATTTAATGGGGGTAGGTAAACCTGAAGATATCGTTGAGGCAGTGCGTCGCGGTATCGATATGTTTGACTGCGTCATGCCAACTAGAAATGCGCGTAATGGTCATTTGTTCGTTACCGCTGGCGTCGTAAAAATTCGTAACGCAGTGAATAAAACTGATACGGGACCGTTGGATGAGAAATGTGATTGTTACACTTGTAAAAATTATTCTCGGTCATATCTACATCACTTAGATAAATGCAACGAGATACTTGGTTCAAGATTAAATACTATTCATAATTTACGGTATTACCAGCGAATTATGGATGGTTTGCGTAATGCCATCGCTGCGGGTGAGTTAACTAACTTTGTCGCCGATTTTTATGCGCAAAAAGGATTGCCTGTTCCACTTTTAGAGGACTAGCACTAGCATTTTGTTTTATGAATATCACATTCGTAAGACAGGAAAGTAAAACAACAATAAAAACGAAATAAACGAGGATATATATGAACTTTTTAATTTCAAGTGCACACGCACAAGACTCTGCAGGTCAGCCCGGTGGTGAATTCGGCATGTTAATCATGTTGGCCGTTTTTGGTTTGATTTTCTATTTTCTTCTATATCGCCCGCAAGCAAAGCGTGTAAAAGAACATAAAAACCTTGTTTCATCGCTTTCAAAAGGTGATGAAGTATTAACTCAAGGCGGATTAGTAGGTAAAATCACGAAAGTCAGTGAAGATAAAGATTTCATCGAAATTGCACTCAATGAATCGAACAACATTGTCGTACAGAAATCAGCTGTAAGTGCCGTTTTGCCTAAAGGCACAATGAAGTCAATTTAAACTTTCAACAAAGAGCAAGATAGCGCAAACGTTGCTATCTTGCTTTTGTAGGGTCCTGTCGTGTTAAATAAAACTCCATTTTGGAAATATATTTTAGTCATATTCGTTGTTGCTATAACAGCGCTATATGCGATGCCGAATATTTATGGTGAAGATCACGCTATTCAGATTTCAGCAAGTAACAATGCCTTTGTAAGCGAAGAATTGAAAACCTCTATTGAGGTGTCTTTAAAAGAAAAGGGCATAGCAATTAAACGCATTGAACTTGAAAATGAACGCATCTTAGTTCGTCTTCTTGACTCCGATACCCAGCTCGTTGCAAGAGAGCTCATTGATAGCAAACTTGATAACGACGACTACGTTGTTGCGATGAACCTTGCGCCAGATACACCTGATTGGTTAAATGCGTTCGGTGCCAGCCCAATGAAACTCGGTTTGGACTTACGTGGTGGTGTTCACTTCCTGATGGAAGTTGATATGAACAGCGCAACAACCAAAGCTTACGAGGACGTTGTTGGTGATTTTAAGTTACAGCTTCGTGAAGAACGCATATTTTACCGCACGGTTGTGCAGAATCCTGATTCAGTAGATGTTATCTTTCGAGACGGTGAAATGCTTGAGAAAGCACAGTTTTACCTGCGTAATCAGTTTCGCGATTTAAGCATTACTGAACGCGATGACCTAACACTTCGGGCTGCATTTTTGGAAGTACGCCTAGCGGAAATCCGTGACGCCGCTGTCACTCAAAACGTAACCATTATTCGCAGCAGAATAAATCAACTTGGTGTTGCAGAACCGCTCGTTCAAAAGCAAGGCCAAGAACGTATAGTTGTGCAATTGCCAGGTATTCAAGATACCGCTAAAGCAAAAGAAATTCTCAATGCGACAGCGACACTTGAGTTTCGCATGCTCGATGAGAAAAATGATGTGCGCGACGCATTGCGTGGGAGAGCTCCGGCAGGCTCTGAGGTTATCTATCATAAGAATGGCCAACCTTATTTATTGAAAAAGCAAGTAATGCTAACAGGGTCACATATTATTGACGCCAATAGCGGTGTTGATCAGTATGGTGTGCCTAACGTGAGCATCGACCTTGATTCAAAAGGTGGCGCAAAATGGTCAAAAGCGACAAAAGAAAACATTAAAAAGCCAATGGCAACCGTGTTCATTGAATATAAAACCACGGGTGAACGTGACGTGAACGGTAAGCTTGTTTTTGAAAAGAAAGAAGACATCATTAGTGTTGCGACTATCCAAGCTCAATTAGGATCTGCATTCCAAATTAGTGGACTAGATTCACCAACGGAAGCACGAGAGCTAGCCTTACTATTAAGAGCGGGTGCATTGATTGCTCCAATTCAAATAGTTGAAGAGCGAACTGTTGGACCGAGCTTAGGTAAAGAGAACATTCAATTAGGTATGACCGCAATCATTTGGGGTTTGGCTGCTGTCCTCGTGTTTATGCTTATTTATTATCGTGCTTTTGGCGTTATTGCTAATATTGCGCTGGTATTAAATCTTGTCATGATAGTTGGAATTATGTCGATGATCCCAGGCGCAACACTAACCTTGCCCGGTATGGCAGGTATAGTTTTGACCGTCGGTATGGCGGTTGATGCTAACGTGCTCATATTCGAAAGGATTAGAGAAGAATTGCGCGACGGCAGAAGTCCGCAACAAGCAATTCACTTCGGTTATGACAACGCGTTCTCTACTATTTTGGATGCTAACATCACTACGTTCCTTGCTGGTTTGATCTTGTTTGCTGTAGGAACAGGTCCAATCAAAGGATTCTCAATTACGTTGATGATAGGTATCGCTACATCAATGTTCACCGCGATTGTCGTTTCTCGTGTGCTTGTCAATAGCATATGGGGCGGTAAGCGTGTGACCAAGTTAGCGATATAGGAGAGTCACATGGGATTTCAATTATTAAAACTAAAGGAAACCGTCGACTTTATGAAGTGGCGTTTCCCAGCTATGATTTTTTCAACCATATTGATCATAGGTTCTATTGTTTCACTGGGTGTTAACCAATTAAATTGGGGCCTCGATTTTACTGGCGGAACCCTCATTGAAGTAGGGTATGAGCAGTCAGCTGACCTAGAAGCAGTCAGAGCAATAATGCTAGATGCCGGTTATACGGATGCTGTAGTGCAAAACTTTGGTAGCAGTCAAGACGTATTAATTCGCCTGGCCCCGAGAGCTGGAGTCAAAGCAGTTGAAATTGGTGATCAAGTATTAGCGACGTTGCGTGCCGATGGCACCAAGGTCGACATGCGTCGAATTGAATTTGTTGGACCAAATGTGGGTGAGGAGTTAACTGAGCAAGGTGGTTTAGCTATGCTTGTTGCTCTAATTTGTATTCTGATTTACGTGGCAATGCGCTTTGAATATCGTTTCGCCTTGGGTTCCGTAGCCGCATTGACACATGATGTTATTCTAACCTTGGGTTTGTTCTCAGTGTTGCAACTTGAATTTGACCTAACGGTGTTAGCGGCTGTTCTAGCGGTTATTGGTTATTCACTCAACGACACCATCGTGGTGTCAGATCGGATCCGCGAAAACTTCAGAAAAATACGTAAAACAGAGCCAATAGACATAATTAATATTTCATTGACGCAAACCTTGAATAGAACAATTATTACTTCTTTAACCACTGTTTTAGTATTAGTTGCTTTGTTTTATAAAGGTGGAGCTCTGATCCATGGTTTTGCTACAGCATTGTTGTTTGGTGTTATCGTTGGTACTTACTCTTCAGTTTATATAGCGAGTGCAGTAGGCTTGGCATTAGGTATTAGTAGAGATGATTTAATACCAGAAGAAATTGAAAAAGAAGGCGAAGACCAAGACCCTGTTTAGGCAATTAGAGTTATTTATTACTCAAAAAAACCGCTAATAACTTAGCGGTTTTTTTATATACTTCTTATATTTTATCTGACTTAGGTTACCTATATCAAAATGGTAAACAGCCGATAATAGTTACTTAAGTCTTTTAACAATCGCCTGCACAACACGTGCGCTACCAGCTACAATCTCACCGCTTAATAGTGGGTCATTACCGCCATCAAAATCAGTGACTAGTCCACCAGACTCACGCACTAATAATTCGCCGGCTGCAATATCCCAAGGTTTCACCCCGCGTTCCCAGTAACCGTCAAAACGACCGGCTGCAACATAAGCCATATCAAGAGCAGCAGAACCACCGCGACGGATATCACCACATTCAGCAAATATGGAATTAAAACTCGCCATGTATTCGTTTATTGATTCTTTATTTTTGTAGGGAAAAGCCGTTGCTAAAATGGTGTTGCCTAGCTCTTTCGCTTGACTAACACGAATACGGTGACCATTTAATTGTGCACCGTTACCACGGCTTGCTGTAAATAATTCGCCACGAATAGGGTCAAATACAACCGCTTGGTCTAACCGACCTTTGTACTGAAGCGCAATAGATACTGCAAAGTGAGGAATACCTTTGATGAAGTTAGTAGTGCCGTCTAGTGGGTCAATGATCCATTTATAGTCATCATCACCAGCTACAATGCCACCTTCTTCGCCCACAAATGTGTGGTCTGGGTAAGATTGTTTGATTTTGTAAATAATGGTTTGCTCAGCTTCCTTGTCAATTTTAGTTACAAAATCATTTTCGCCTTTTTGTTCGATTTGTAGGTCGTCGAAAGTTTCAAATCCACGAGCGATCACGTTTCCTGCCGAGCGGGCTGCGCGCACAGCGATATTGAGCATAGGATGCATAGTTAGAACCACCAAGTTGTAAAAAGAACAGTAGAGTCATGCCGCCGAAAACTGCGCGTAAAGCGCTTTGAGTGCGAGAGCATGCCTAAAAAATCGCGCGTATGTTAACAGAAACCTGTTAATGGGTCTATTGGTGTTTTTCTTGACTCACAACTTCAGGTATACTATTCAACTCGCAGTGGTATCACCTGTTAGATAAGCGTTATTGGAAACGACCAATAATATTCAGTGGTCTTAATTCAGCAGCGTTATTACGTAAGTTGAGGCATTTCTTAAATTGCCATTCATAAAGGTATTCAGTTGGTACATAGGTTAATAAAGTCCTGTTGTTTGTTGATATCTTTATGGCTGGGTATGTGTACGGCCTCAGCAACTGAGTATCAATCTGAACTACTAAACGAGAATGATGGATTCACATCGTCTATTATTTTTTCGATCGTCCAAGATGATGACGGATTCCTGTGGTTTGGTACTGGTTATAATGGCGTTTTTCGTTATGACGGTAAAAATCTGGTTACCTTCCAACATGATACGAATAATCCGAACTCCTTACCAAATGATAATGCCGGAAATTTAATTCTAGACAGCCAGGACAATCTTTGGATAGGCAGTTGGGGTAGTGGCGCTATTAAATTTGATTTACGCTCTCAATCGTTCACCCATTATGCATATTCGCCAGATGCACCCGGCAAGCTCAGTGCCCCCAAGGTTCAACGTATTTTTGAAGATGCTAACAATACACTATGGTTTGGTACTTTCAGTGGTGGTATCAATCGGTTTAGTCGAAGCAGTCAAAAATTCGAACAAGTTTCCATGCAAAATACAGGAAGAGTGGGAATTTCTAATCAACGAGTATGGGATATAGAGCAAACGACAGCCAATGAGTTATGGATAGCGACTGACTTTGGCCTCAATAAATTAGACACTTCTACGTTGATCTTTTCTCATTTATTTCCGGAACCAGATGTACTTCTTTCCAAGCGTAATAAAATACGTAATATTGAAGCGAATCATAGTGGTGATCTGTACTTAGGTACACAAAATGGTGTTGTTTTTTTCGATAGTAAACGCGCTGAATTTAGTGTAATCGATAACCCAAGTATTACTAATATGGGTCCCATTTATTCAATGATACCCACTGATTTTGGTGAGTATTGGATAACTAGCGACTACGGTGTTTTTTCATTTACCGAGGCTGATAAAACGCTTAAGAAGGTTCCGTTAGACTTTGATGATAGATGCAGCCAAACCCTGTTCCAAGACATGCAAGGAACGATCTGGCTAAGCTGTGAAGGTGTCGGTGTATATAAAGTCAGCCGAACTAACGTTTTTAGGTCGTTCGACGATCAACGAGTAAAGACTGCATTTTCACTTAAGGCCATTAACGACGACAGTATTTTAGTCGGTACGTCGCAAATTGGCTTATATAAATGGATACCTGAAACTAATCAGCTTATTAATTTAAGTAATAGTAAAACTGACACAAATTGGCCTGCAATCGTACATATCACTCAGACATCAAATGATGAAATTTGGTATGCCGACACGCAACGCCTTTTTAAGTTAGACCAAGATGGTCATCAAATAGAGGTAGCGCCGCCGCAAGTGTTACGAATAGATTTTGAAGACATTAAAGATTTGGAAATAGACTCCCTTAATAATGTTTGGGTTGCAGCTCCTAACCGACTCTTCATTATTAATTCAGTCGACTTGTCATTCGACAGCATTTTAATAGAAAATAAATTTACCGGTGATTATGAGGCCTTGGATTTATATTTGGGCCCAAACAACAATATGTGGGTTGCAATTAACAATGCCTTATATCGGTGGAATAGTGAGGGCAAAGAGTTAGAGTTGATTAGTCCTGCTGAGTCACTAGCTGAATACACCGAGCCCCACGATTTTATTTATTCTATCTATATAGATAGCAAAAATCAGTTATGGATAAGTAATAAAACAGGACTCTATTTGGTCGATCAGAAGTCTGGAGAGCGCCGAGCCATCAGTCATTACTTTTTGGAACGAGAAAACAAAGGTATTCGCTTCATAAATGAGGACAAAGAGGGTCTGCTATGGTTAGTGACTCCGATTGGTGTTAGCCGACTTAATCCCGTAAACGGTGAGTTTCAGCATTTTGATAAGCGAGATGGCTTGCCGGGTTCCCGATATTTTTATAACCCGACAATTAGAAAGTCTGACAGCACCATTTATTTATCTAGTCGCGATGGTATTTCTTACTTCTCCCCAGCGTCAGTGAAAAATCGCGTCCTAGATGAAAATACTGAGCTGACAAATTTTGAAGTGTTGGGGTCGTCTAAATTATACAATATTAAGCAAATAAAAGACCAAGGCATAAAGCTAAACTATAACCAGAGCAATATTAAATTTGAATTTGCCACGCTTGACTTATTAAATGCGAGACAAATTCAATATAGCTATTTTCTGCAAGGTTTTGACCAAAATTGGATTGAAAATGGCAATAATAGTACAGCTACATATACCAATTTGGATGGCGGCGAGTATGTGTTTCGGGTTAGAGCAAAAATAAAAGACAACCTTTGGTATGACAACGAATTATCAGTAAACCTCACTATTGGTATCCCTTTTTGGGAACGTTGGTGGATGTTTGTCGTTTATGCCTCGCTGATATCATTGGCTGGACTGTATTATATGCAGCGTCAAAAAAGAGCACTTATTGAATTGGAGCGTCAGGTTGCAGAAAAGACTTCAGACATAGCCCTCGAATCAGAAAAATTAGCAGTCGCGAATCATATAAAGACACAATTTCTCGCGAATATGAGTCATGAAATACGTACCCCGTTGACCACTGTTATAGGGCAGGCTGAAGCTATTATTTGTCGCGATGTAAAACAACAAGACATTTATAAGGAAGTTGAAATAATCCACGATAGCAGTCTTTATTTGCTTGCTTTGTTAAACGATATTCTCGATTTAACGAAAATTGAAGAGAACAAATTTGAACTTGAATATGCTCCTCAGGATTTGCATGTATTATTGTCTAATATCAATACGATGTTCTCCATGCAGGCGCGAGTTAAGGGGCTTGCATTTAGTTTAATTGAGAACTTACCAATACCTTTTGTTATCAAGGTTGATGGTTTGCGCTTAAAACAAATATTGATAAATCTTTTATCTAATGCGCTTAAATTCACTATCAAAGGGCATGTTAAATTACGAGTTTTGATAGAAGACGATCGATTAATATTCCACGTTGAAGACACCGGCATTGGTATTTCTCAGGATCAAATAACACAAATATTTAGCAGTTTTACACAAGGTGACAGTAGTATACGGCGCCGTTTTGGTGGCTCAGGGCTTGGTCTGCATTTATCAAATCAACTTGCTGTTCTTATGTCTGGCAATATTGCCGTTGAGAGTGAGGTCGACAGGGGAAGTGTGTTCACATTTAGTATGGTAATGCCAGCAATTGCGCTAGAATTTGAAACGCCATTAGTGAATATGGACTTGAATAGTTCGTTGTCAAAACCTTTGTTTCAGGGAAAGATACTGCTTGCTGAGGATCACTTTGATAATCGCCGGCTAATTTCGCGGCTGTTGACTAAGTTAGGGCTAACAGTATACTCCGCAGCAGATGGTTTTGAAGCTATTAAACTTTATAATGAGCACCTACCCGAAGTGATTCTGATGGATATTCAGATGCCTAAAATGGATGGCTTACAAGCTTACAAGGTATTGCGTGAATTGGGCTGTGAAAAGCCAATTATTGCACTAACTGCGAATGCTATGACAAACGAAGTTGACGAATACTTTTCGATTGGCTTTGATGGTTATATTCAGAAACCGATTGACCGACAACTACTTATTTCAACCATCGCAACATTTTTCAATACTGAAGATACAGACTCAATGCGCCAAGCAAATTCGATCCTTGGTAATATTGATATGTCCGATCTAGTCAGTGAATTCAAAACAAGTCTCATAAATGAGCTTCAGCAATTTAGTATCAAAAGTGAAAAACAAGAACTCGAAGCGCTGCGTTCTCTCGCTCACAGACTTTCTGGCGCGGCACATCTATTCGGATTTTCTGAGTTAAGTAAGAAAGCGACTGAACTTGAAACTAATATCAAGAATGGCAACCTTGTGTTTGCTGATGTAGCGCCAAAAATTGATGCCCTCATCGCTGAGATTAAGCGTATTATAGGGTAACTCCCCCTCAATCACGATTGTGAGTATTAGCATTATCTATTGCACGTATATTTTATTACTTTTTGCAAAAGACAGTTATTATTGGTTGTGATAACCTTTGCACCCTTAAAAAAGCGTCAACCAAATAGTTAGAGTGCGGCTCAAGAGCTAGGATGAGTAGCCCAGATCTGATATGACGTTTAGTTAGTAAGTGTAATATGCACCCAGGTGCAAAGCCTAGTGTTCCTTATTTACCCTTCTATCTTTGTTATTGCTCTATTTTATTTAAATTTAAATTCAACGGAATACGTAAATGCTTGCAGATATTCGAATTGTTTTAGTCAACACTAGTCATACAGGCAATATTGGCTCAGCTGCTCGTGCAATGAAAACAATGGGACTCAGCTCATTGTATTTAGTTGATCCTATATCCCCACCTGATGGCAAGTCGAGGGCTCTAGCTGCTGGTGCAGCTGATGATGTGCTGGCTAATGCAATAATTGTAAATACGCTCGAGGAGGCAGTTAGTGATTGTGGTTTAGTTGTGGGGACTTCTGCACGCTCAAGAACGTTACCTTGGCCCATGCTGACACCGCGAGAATGCGGCCATAAATTGGTTGTTGAAGCCGAAAAATATCCCGTTGCATTAGTCTTCGGGCGCGAAAATAATGGTTTAAGCAATGAAGAATTACAGCAATGTCACTTTCATGTTTGCATTCCAGCTAATCCCGATTATAGCTCTTTAAATATCGCCGCAGCGGTGCAAACTCTTTGTTACGAGATTCGAGTTAATCATCTGGATATTGAAGCATTGCAGCATGCGCCATCGGTTAAAGCAAAATATCCGTTGAGTGAAGATTTAGAGCGTTTTTATGTGCATCTCGAGAAAACGTTGAAGGATGTAAATTTCATCGTGGCCAATCATCCGGGTATGGTAATGACAAAGCTTCGTCGGTTATTTAATAGAGCCCGCCCAGAAGTTCAAGAGTTAAATATTTTACGTGGCATATTGGCCTCAATAGATAAAACGAGTGGAAACAAAAAGTAATGTTCAGTCGAATTCGTGAAGATATTAAAAGTGTATTCCATCGAGATCCTGCAGCTAGGAATACGATGGAAGTTTTGTTCAACTACCCCGGCTTGCATGCGATTTGGATGCATCGGGTCAGTCATCAGTTATGGAAGTGGAAGCTTTACTGGATAGCACGCTTTCTGTCCAATATTTCACGTTTTCTGACCGGTATTGAAATCCATCCTGGGGCACAATTTGGACGCAGAGTCTTTATCGACCATGGCATGGGTGTGGTAATCGGAGAAACCGCCGTCGTTGGTAACGATGTGACTTTATATCATGGAGTTACGTTAGGCGGAACGAGTTGGAAAGCAGGCAAACGTCATCCAACACTTGAAGATAATTCAGTTGTAGGTGCAGGAGCACAGGTGCTTGGTCCTATTATTATCGGCAGGAATGCGCGAATAGGTTCGAATTCGGTTGTGGTAAAGGATGTTCCAGAAAACGCAACATGTGTTGGTATACCAGGGCGTAATTTACTGCAAAAAGTAAATACTCAAGAAACGTCGCCGGAAACAAAGCATAAACGCAAAGCGATTGCCGAGAAATATGGTTTTGATGCATATGCAGTGAGTGAAGAGAATCCTGACCCCGTAGCAAATGCAATGGGGATAATGCTCGAGCATGTTCACCAAATGGATAGCAAAGTAGAAGAAATGTGTAAGGTTATAAAATCATTGGGCGGCGATGTGTGCAGTGACTCTATTCCGAAGTTAGGTGTCGAAGATTTTGCGGAAACGGGTATCTCACCGGTATTCAAGAAAGCCGCTGCAGAGGCCTTTGATCCCAGCATATAATGTCGTTTTAGTTGCAAAATTTACCGGGTAAATAATAACCTACCAAAATACTCGGGTATATACTTGACAAATTTACTCAGGTATATAAAATATAAATATCTAATAGAGCCATTGTGGCTGTTCAACAGAATGAGGGAAGTATGAAGCTGACATCAAAGGGTCGTTATGCCGTTACCGCAATGTTGGACGTAGCTTTGCATTCACGCAATGGACCCGTGTCGTTAGCTGATATTTCAGAACGCCAAGAAATTTCGCTATCTTATTTAGAACAATTATTCGCTCGCTTACGTAAAGAACAACTCGTATCTAGTGTCAGGGGTCCTGGTGGTGGTTATAAGTTAGGTAGAGCGGCTGGTGATATCGCGATAGGCGAAGTAATTCGTGCCGTAGATGAGTCAGTTGATGCGACTCGTTGCCAAGGACAAGCAGATTGCCAAGGTGGTGAACGTTGCTTGACACATACATTATGGCAAGACTTAAGTGATAGAATTAGCCAATTTCTCAATGGTATCAGCATTGGTGAGTTAATGAAGACAAGTGAAGTAAAAGAAGTAGCCGGCCGTCAAGATCTAAACAAAGCGGCGGCAAGAAACCTAGTAAGTGAAATTGAAATCAGTATGCAACTTTAATCGGAGCGATAATGAGCAATATTAAGTTACCAATCTATTTAGATTATTCGTCAACCACACCAGTTGACCCTCGTGTCGCCGAAAAAATGAAAGAATGCCTAACTAATGAAGGTAATTTCGGTAACCCAGCTTCGCGTTCTCACCATTTTGGTTGGGTGGCTGAAGAAGCAGTAGACATTGCAAGAAATCAAATTGCGGACCTAGTAAATGCGGATCCACGTGAAATCGTATTTACATCAGGTGCAACAGAGTCAAACAACTTGGCTATTAAAGGCGCTGCAACATTTTATCAAAAGCGTGGCAAGCATATAATTACGGTGAAAACTGAACATAAAGCAGTGTTAGACACCGCTCGTCAGTTGGAACGTGAAGGCTTCGAAGTTACATACATGATGCCTGAACCAAGTGGTCTCGTAGACTTAGACAAGCTTCAAGCTGAAATGCGTGATGACACAGTATTAGTCAGCATCATGCATGTTAATAACGAAATTGGCGTTATTCAAGATATTGGAGCTATTGGCAAGATATGTCGTGCTCGTAAGATTTTGTTTCACGTTGACGCAGCTCAAAGCACCGGTAAAGTGCCTATCGATTTGCAGGAATTGAACGTTGACTTGATGTCCTTCTGTGCTCACAAAACTTATGGTCCTAAAGGTATTGGAGCATTATATGTGTCGCGTAAACCACGGGTTCGTATTGAAGCGCAAATACACGGTGGTGGGCATGAGCGTGGCATGCGTTCTGGTACGCTTGCGACTCATCAAATAGTAGGAATGGGTGAAGCTTTCCGTTTAGCTAAAGAAGAAATGGCGACAGAAAACGAACGCATAAAAATGTTACGCGACAAGTTATATAATGGCGTTAAAGATATGGAAGCCGTATATCTGAATGGTGATGCAGATCATCGTGTAGCGCATAATTTGAACGTTAGTTTTGCGTATGTTGAGGGTGAATCATTGATTATGGCTCTTAAAGATATGGCTGTTTCTTCAGGCTCAGCTTGTACATCTGCAAGTTTAGAACCATCTTACGTGCTTCGCGCGCTTGGCCTGAACGATGAATTAGCGCACAGCTCAATTCGTTTCAGTCTAGGTCGGTTTACGACTGAAGAGGAAATAGATTACGTGATTGGCGTTATTCGTAATGCGATTCATAAACTTCGCGACATGTCGCCACTTTGGGATATGTATAAAGAAGGCATCGACTTAAGTACCGTTAAATGGGCTTCTCACTAGTTTTTAATAAACATAGTGAGCGCAAATTCGGTCTTAGTGGAAGTAGCAAGAAGTTCGATAACTAGGTAATTTTGCCTAGTTATAAAAATAGTTTAATTAGTTTAAAATAGCGATATAAAATATATTTGTACTAAAAAGTATTTTTATTACGCAAAACGTTAAGGGCAAAATCATGGCTTATAGTGAAAAAGTAATTGACCATTACGAGAATCCTCGTAATGTTGGCGGATTTGATAAGAATGACCCAACTGTTGCAACAGGCATGGTCGGTGCACCTGCATGTGGTGATGTGATGAAGCTTCAACTTAAAATAGGCCCGAACGGTATCATCGAAGACGCTAAGTTCAAAACCTATGGTTGTGGTTCTGCTATTGCCTCAAGTTCTTTAGTGACTGAATGGGTAAAGGGTAAAAGCATTGACGAAGCAGTATTGATTAAAAACACTCATATTGCCGAAGAATTAGCATTACCACCTGTAAAAATTCACTGCTCAATTTTGGCAGAAGATGCTATTAAAGCAGCTGTTGCAGATTACAAAAAGAAGCATAGTGCTTAATTTTATAGTTTGATTTTTATCAGGGTTGTTTTTAGCAAATATTAATTATACAAAGTAAGGAGTATCCGAGTGGGTATTAAGGTAACTGATGCCGCTGCTGTTCGCGCAAAATCATTTTTAGACAGCCGTGGTTCTGGCTTAGGTTTGCGCTTGGGTGTCAAGACTACTGGCTGCTCTGGCCTAGCTTATGTACTTGAATTTGTAGATGGCTTAAATCCTGGTGATGAAATGTTTGAAGATAATGGCGTCAACATCATTATTGACGGCAAAAGTCTGGCATATCTTGATGGTACTGAGTTAGATTTTGGTAAAGAAGGACTCAACGAAGGTTTTCAATTTAATAACCCGAACGCCAATGGCGAATGTGGTTGTGGCGAAAGCTTTAACGTATAATTCTTTATTCTAGCGCTAACTTTAACTGGTTAGCGCCTTCTTCGTTTTCCAAAGCAAGGCTTCTGTATGATGAATTACTTTGAGCTATATAACCTACCTGAACAGTTCGCGATAGACCTAATCAAGCTTAAAGAGCACTACCAAACACTTCAAAAGTTGACCCATCCAGATCGATTTACAACTGCAAGTGAACAGCAAAAACGATTGTATCTCACCAAGAATTCACAAGTTAACGATGCTTACTCGGTGCTCAAATCACCTGTAACAAGGGGGGAGCATTTATTAATAGTACGTGGTGTTGAATTACCAAGTGAACAAGACACAGTAGGTGATGTTGAATTCTTAATGGATCAAATGGAGTGGCGTGAGTCATTAGAAGATGCTGGCACCGAAGAAGCGTTAGAAAAACTTGTTACTGACAATTTTGACGTTTTGGTTGCACAAGAAAAAGTCATTTGTGAGTTATTATCACCTAACAGAGACGAAGACAACCAAGCAGCAGCGCAAGAGTTAGCTAAGATGAAGTTTATGCTCAAACTTGCTAACGAAATCGAAACAAAACTTGACCGAATAACGGACAGTTAGTAGATAAAATAAAAGGTTTTAAGTTATATGGCATTATTACAAATTGCCGAGCCAGGCCAAAGTGCGGCTCCGCATGAACGTAAAATAGGAATTGGAATTGACTTAGGTACAACCAATTCATTAGTGAGTGCTGTACAAAGTGGTCAATGCGTCACGTTAGCGGACGAATATGAAAGGCACTTGTTGCCATCCGTCGTCCACTACGGTGAAGCGTCAATCGATGTTGGCTATCATGCTAGAGATAACTCAAATACGGATCCAGCAAACACGATTATGTCAGTGAAGCGTTTTATGGGTAGAAGTTTAGCGGATGTAACCACTCATTGGCATCAATTACCTTACCAATTTGTGGCTGACTCGGTTTCTCCACGCTTTATAACACCAATAGGTGAGTTGAACCCAATTCAAATTTCTTCACACATTTTAAGCGCATTGAAAACACGTGCTGAAGCCAGAATGGGCGAAGAAATTACGGGTGCTGTCATTACCGTTCCAGCCTATTTTGATGATGCTCAGCGCCAAGGAACAAAGGATGCAGCCCAACTTGCTGGTTTGAAAGTCTTACGATTGCTCAATGAGCCAACTGCTGCAGCTATTGCATATGGTCTAGATAGCAAAGAAGAAGGTGTTATTGCGGTTTACGATTTGGGCGGTGGTACTTTTGACGTTTCAATTCTACGGCTGAATAAAGGGGTGTTTGAGGTACTCGCTACTGGCGGTAATTCAGCACTTGGCGGAGACGATTTTGATCATCTATTAGCGAGTCATCTAGCACACCAGCTAGGACTAGATGCTGTTGCAGAAAAACAAAACCACCGACGCTTAATGAACGCGGGTAAGGAAGTAAAAGAAGCATTAAGTACTGCTGATACTAGCCGCATCTCTATTCAATTAGTGGGGGCTGATCAAAGCACAGAGGTTAGCGTACATTTAGATCAACTTAATCAAATGATTAATGACTTAGTAAAGCAGACCATTAGTACCTGCAAACGAGCCGTGAAAGATGCGCGCGTCAGTCTCGAAGAGGTGAATAATGTCATCCTGGTTGGCGGCTCAACGCGGGTGCCACTTGTACGTCAACAAGTTGAAATGTTTTTCAAAAAAGCGCCATTGACGTCAATTGACCCAGATAAAGTTGTGGCTATTGGTGCTGGTATCCAGGCCGATATTTTGGTCGGTAACAAACCTGACAGTGATATGTTGCTATTGGATGTTCTCCCATTATCTTTAGGAATTGAAACGATGGGCGGATTGGTTGAGAAAATCATTCCTCGAAACACCACAATCCCAGTCGCAAAAGCACAAGAGTTTACGACGTTTAAAGACGGTCAAACGGCAATGCTAGTGCACGTATTACAAGGCGAACGAGAGTTGGTTGATCACTGTCGGTCTCTGGCTAAGTTTACCTTAAAAGGGATCCCTGCAATGACCGCAGGGGCTGCTCATATAAGAGTTACTTTTCAGGTTGATGCTGATGGTTTATTAAATGTCACAGCGATGGAAAAATCAAGCGGTGTGCGAGCTGAAATACAGGTTAAGCCGTCATATGGTTTGGAAGAATCAGAAATATTGGAAATGTTGCAATCTAGCATGCAAAACGCTAAGCAAGATATGCAAGAAAGAATGTTAAAAGAGCAACAAGTCGATGCAAGTCGAGTTCTTGAAGCTATGCACGGTGCGTTGGCCGAAGATGGTGATGAGTTATTATCAGACAACGAAAGAAAATCGATTGACCACGCTCTAACGAGTTTAGGGCTGTGTGCAGCGAATAATGATATCGATGCTATTAAACAAGCTATCGATGCTGTTGATAAATTAAGCCAAGATTTTGCTGCCAGAAGAATGGACAAGTCCATTCAAAAAGCGCTCGCAGGTCATTCGGTAGATGATATTTAAATAGGATTGAAGAATGCCACAAGTTATTTTTTTACCCCATAAAGAACTTTGTCCAGAGGGTGCTGTATTTCAGGCAGATAAAGGTACTTCAGTGCTGGATTTAGCTTTAAAGAATGGAATAGGTATTGAACATGCGTGTGAAAAAGTGTGTGCATGCACCACTTGCCACATTATTGTTAGAGAGGGTTATGATTCTTTAGGTGAGTCAGAAGATTTGGAAGAGGACCTACTGGATAAAGCTTGGGGTCTTGAGCCTGAATCGCGCTTGGGTTGCCAAGCAATTATCAGTGATCAAGATTTGGTTGTTGAAATACCTAAATACACGATCAATCATGCGAGTGAAGAACATTAGAGAGTAATGCTCACTTCTATTCTGACAATGAGCGTTTTTTATGAATTATTTGAATATTCATAAAATGCTAAAATCCGTTACTTGCGCTATTTTTTTTACTATCAAGCGTATGAATTATAGACATTAATTAGTATTGAAGTGTGTATTAATGAAATTGAACCTACATACATTGTCTGAATTTAAAAAACGAATTTGCGAAGAAGGGGTATTCATTACGGCCTATCTTCTTTATAATCGCGCGAATTTTTAAAATCAGCAAACGGAAGAATTAACCATGGCTTTAGAACGTACCTTTTCGATAATCAAACCTGACGCAGTAGCGAAAAATGTTATCGGCGCAATTTATAACCGTTTTGAAAGTGCGGGCTTACGCATTGTTGCTTCAAAAATGGTTCACATGAGTAAAGAACAAGCTGAAGGATTCTATGCTGAGCATAGCGAACGTCCTTTCTTTGGCGCACTAGTTAGCTTCATGACATCTGGTCCAGTGATGGTTCAAGTGCTTGAAGGCGATAATGCTGTTGTCAAAAATAGAGAAATTATGGGTGCAACTAACCCAGCAGATGCGGCTGCAGGCACATTACGTTCCGATTACGCAGAGTCTATTGACGAAAATGCATGTCACGGTTCAGATGCGCCAGAGGCAGCGGCTCGAGAGATAGCTTACTTCTTCTCCGATGAAGAAATTTGCCCACGCACACGCTAAGCAAACGAAGTGATATAGTAAGGGAGCTTCGGCTCCCTTTTTTAATTAAATTATATGGGCTGATAAGCCAGTGTTAAATCACTCTTAATTGAGTTGAATCACGTATACTGTATGTGCGCAACGTTATTCGCTATAATGTGTGCAACGATATTTGTTATAAATTGTTATGAAGGTAAAAAAATGTCAGTAGGCCAAGTAAATATAGAACCTCAGAAAGAGATGAAAAAAGTTAATTTATTGAACTTGGACCGACAGGGCTTGCGTGACTATTTTGCCTCTATCAATGAAAAACCATTTCGTGCTGAGCAATTGATGAAGTGGATTTACCAAGAGGGTGAGTCTGATTTCGATAAGATGACGAATATTAACAAAGATTTGCGTGCTAAATTAAATAAACATTGCGTTATCAAAGCGCCGGTTATTTCAGAGCACCAACAAGCATCCGATGGCACTATCAAATTTGCCTTATTATTGGAGGGCGGGCAGGAAGTTGAGTCAGTATGGATACCAGAAACTGATCGCGCGACACTATGCGTCTCCTCGCAGGTCGGTTGTGCATTGGAATGTACTTTTTGTTCAACAGGACAACAAGGCTTTAATCGTAATCTGTCGGTCGCTGAAATTATTGGGCAGGTATGGAGGGTAGCGACGTTTATTGGACTATCCAAGGATACCTCACAACGTCCTATTACTAACGTCGTTATGATGGGAATGGGCGAACCGTTATTAAACCTAAAGAATGTTGTTCCAGCAATGCGTATCATGTTAGATGACTTTGGTTTTGGGTTGTCAAAGCGCAGAGTTACCTTGAGCACCTCAGGTGTTGTGCCGGCGTTGGATATGTTGGGCGACCAAATTGATGTTGCACTCGCGATATCACTGCATGCGCCAGACAACAAGTTGCGTGATGAAATTGTACCAGTGAATAAAAAATATCCAATTGAAGAATTTCTAGCAAGTGTACGACGTTATTTAGAAAAATCTAAAGCAAATCAAGGCAAAGTCACCGTTGAGTATGTTATGTTAAACAAAGTCAACGATAGTACTGACCAAGCGCATGAATTAGCTAAAGTATTAAAAGAAACGCCTTGTAAGATAAACCTGATACCATTTAATCCTTATCCAGGTACACCTTATTCTTGCTCAAGTAATTCACGTATGGATAGGTTCTCAAAGGTACTCATGGAGTATGGTTACACTGTCATGATCAGGAAAACGCGCGGGGATGATATTGACGCCGCCTGTGGTCAATTAGTGGGTGAGGTTGTTGATAGAACAAAAAGATTATTGAAAAAACAGATGAATGGACAACCAATTTCGGTAAAAATGACTCAATAACAAATATAAGAGAAAGACCATGTTGAATAAATCCTTAGTAGCTATTATTTTTTGTGCACTTCTAAGTGGTTGTGTGACAGAGCCAAGAGATCCGGCATTTGCTGGTGCGGCTGGTATCAACCCTGATGCTGCAGCAAAGAATAGAGTGAGCTTAGGACTGACCTATTTAAGCAATGGAAATTTTTCTCAAGCGAAAGCTAACTTAGATAAGGCCTTAAATTTTGCACCAAAGTCAGCAGATGCTCATTTTGCAATGGCCTACTACTATCAGCAGGTTGATGAACTTGCACTTACTGAAGAGTATTATCTTAAAGCTCTTAAGCTCGCCCCTGAAAATCCAAATATAATTAATAGTTACGGTGCTTTTTTATGTGAGCAAGGACGCTATGAAAAAGCTAAATCTTACTTCTTAAGAGCGGTAACTAGTAAAAGTTACGTTTCAGTAGCAGAGACTTATGAGAATTTAGCTATTTGTGCTGTTGACCAAGGAA
>JBLIKA010000019.1:0-36249 GCA_047637355.1 Glaciecola sp.
TGCTTATCCACCAAACTAAAATGCGAATCAATCAACTTCTTGGTAAGTTCATGCTGAGGATCATTAAAAACCGCTTTGCTCGAACCGGCCTCAATTACTTTTCCTTTATCCATTATCATCACTTTGTCGCTTATATGACGAACAATGCCAAGGTTTTGTGAAATAAACACAAACGCCATACCGAGTTCTTGCTGAATGTCGAGTATTAGGTTAACAGTTTGTGAGCGTACAGAGGGATCTAAGGCCGCAAATGGCTCGTCTGCAACGATTACCTTGGGGTCAAGTATCATTGCTCTGGCGAGTGATACGCGTTGCTGTTGTCCATTGGACAGCATATGTCTATAAAAATAGTAATGCTCTCGCAATAAACCGACTTTAACTAATGTTTGTTCTATTTTAGTTTTGCGGTCTTTTTCGTTAAGTTCAGTGTTTAAGCGCAGGGTTTGAGTCAGAATGGAGCCGACGGTTGTTGCCGGGTTTAGGCTATATTTGCTGTGTTGTAATATGAGTCGAACATCGTGATTTCGAGTTTTCTTATCGCTCTGTTTAGCTTCTTTTCCTTCCAGCAATATACTGCCTTGCTGCGGTGTAATTGCGCCTACCAATGACTTCGCTAACAGTGTTTTCCCTGAGCCGTTATGACCCGTAATTGCTAATGTTTCACCAGCGTTTAGGGAGAAGTCGATAGGCCCTAAGATAAATTCGTCAACCGGTTTAAAAATAGAGCGTTTGTCCCGATGCGTATAAACTAAGTTTTTCACTTCCAAGACAGGGATCATTGGTCTTTTTCCAATTGCTCGTCTATGGGCAAATGCAGAGGGAAGTGACAGCTATATGAATGCTGGTGTACCATTCTTTGCTCGGGAACTTTTACACATTCTTTGCGTGCGTTTGGGCAACGAGGACCTAAGCGACAGCCAATAGGCAAATGCTTTAACGTCGGGATAGTGCCTTGCAACGAGACTAAGTGGGACTTAGGAGGTAAGTTGATTTGAAAACTAGGTGCGCTATCCAACAATGCCTTAGTGTAAGGATGCATTGGTCTATTGTGCAAATCTTGGACCTTACCTGACTCTACTGTTTGTCCGCAATACAATACGGTCATAGTATGAGCCATGCTAGAAATAGCCAGTAGATCATGGCTGATAAAAAGAATTGACAGATTTTTGGTTTCAGTTAAACCTGATAATAAGCGCAAAATTTGATTTTTAGTGGTGCTCTCCATGCTTCGTGTGGAATCATCGGCAATCAGAAGCTCAGGTTCTGACACCAATGCCATCGCAATCATGAATTTTTGTGCAATATCGGTTGCTATCTCATGTGGATAACGTTGCATACAAGCTTCGTGGTTTTTAATCCCAACTTTGTGCATTAAGCCAATAGCAATTTCTCTACGTTGTTTGTTACGTTTCCAGAACATGCCTTTGTCGAGAAATTCTTCCGGAATACTTTCTTCTAGCTGGGCTCTCAGCGTAGCTGAGGGATCAAGTGATGATGTTGGATCTTGGAAAACCACAGCAATTTCACGACGCATAATAACGCGGCGTTGCTCGTTCGACATGGCTAATAAGTTCTGGCCTTTCCAGGTTAAGCGGTCGGCTGTGATTACCCAATGGTCGGGTACTGCGCCAATAATAGCACTTACGATCAAGCTTTTTCCTGAACCGGATTCTCCAACCAAAGCTCTAATTTCACCCCTTTCAACGGTTAAACTGACTTTGTCTAACGCTTTTACAAATTCAGAGCCAGTGTCTATTTCAATAGTCAGGTTCTTAATATCAAGAAGAGGCATTAGTGTATCAGCCTATTACGTAACGCAGTGCGAAGCCCTTCGCCTACAATATTGATGGAAAGTACCATAAGAAAGATACATAACCCTGGAAGTGCGACTAGCCAAGGAGCAGTGTAAGCTACCTCAAGACTCTGCGATAAACTTGCACCTAACTCGACAACTGGGCTTTGAGCACCCAAGTTCAAGAATCCCAGAGCCGAAATGTCAATTATTGCTACCGACAACGCTAAGGTGCTTTGTACCACCAATAGTTCGAACATGCCTGGTAATATAGAAGACCAAAATATCCGGGGAGAACTAGCTCCATCTAGTTTGTCGAGCAATATGTAGTCTTTTTTCATTTCCTCACGCACAAAGGTTCGTGTTTGATGCACGAATTGAGGAATGAGCACTAATATAATCGCCCACATACTATTCCACAGACCAGTGCCTAATATCGCCACAATAATAATTGCGACTAGCAAGGTAGGGATCGCCATTAAAGAATCGAGTAGGTGATTTAGTACACTAGACTTAATCCCTTTTTTCATGCCCGCGAGAGTACCGAGGGCAACCCCTATAGTAGCGGCAATTAACACTAAAAAAATACTTGAACCAAAGGTCACTTGGCAACCATATAGCGTGCGTGAAAACACATCACGACCTAAGGTGTCGGTACCAAATATATGCGCGATACTGCCGTTTCCCTCCCAAGCAGGTGGTAGCAAAATGGCATTTGTATTTTGAACATTAGGATCATATGGGGCTAACAAGGGAGCCAAAATAGCGATAGCGCAAAATAATAGAAGTATGGCGAATCCGATGAGAGCAAAATGACTTCTTTTGAACTCTAGCCAGATATGCATTAGTGGGGAAGGATGAAACTCCTCCTCATAGAGATTAAACTGCGCCACGTTCAAATTTATCCCTTGCTGGGTCGAATGCTCGACTAATGAATTCAATAGTTATTGTAAATGTAACAACAAATACAGATACAACCAACATGCCGATGCGTATTGCTGGATAGTCACGCTGATAAATTGCTTGGATAAGCCAATTACCTATTCCAGGCCATGAGAAAATAGTTTCAACCACCATTGCATTAGTCATCAGCGTTGATATTTGCAGTGCCATCAATGGTATTATGGGTAGCAGTGAGTTTCGTAAACCGTGTTTGAAGAAAATCTGCTTAGTGGTAAAACCTCTCGATTTAGCAGCATCGATATAGCCCTTTCGCATTTCGTCCATAATAGAACGACGTGTAAAACGAATGAAAATAGCAGTGGTCACAACTGCGATAGATGCTGTGGGCAATATCAGGTGCCTAAGCGCATCTGCAAACGCATCCTTTTTGTTCGGCGTATCGGCAACTAATATGTCCCAAAGAATAAATCCGCTGTTATGGGGTATTTCATATAAAAAATTTACGCGTCCGGAAAGTGGTAAGTAACCAAGTTGTAGGCAAAATATGGTAATAAAAATTAACGCAAGCCAAAATACAGGAAATGAATAACTGACGACACTAAAGGTCACAACGCCAAAGTCGAATGGCTTGTGATGCCAAATACCACCAATAAAGCCGATTGGGATCCCAATGAAAATAGAGATTAATAGAGCGTAGATTATTAACTCAAGAGTGGCGGGGAAGGCTGTGCTAATTTCATCTAGCAGGCTTACTTGTGAAGAAAAACTTACTCCCCAATCGCCGCTGACTAAATTATCTAAGTAAAACCAAAACTGCACAAAGATAGATCTGTCCAGTTTAAATGCGGCCTCAAGTGCCATTCTTTGCTCTTCGGATTGCGGCACAATACCAGATATGTTGGTTAGGGTATCTCCGGGAAACATATACGCTAAAGAAAAAGAGATAATGACTAATATGGTGATCGTCACCACCATCAAATTGATATAGCGTAGTAACAAATTAATCATTGTTTGCGAACCACGTCGTCAAACCGAATTCCACCAAAAGGGTTAATTGTTATGCCCTCAATTTGATTATTCACTGCCTGGTATTGGAATGCATGCGCAATCGGCACTAAGGGTGTTTCCCTAAATATAATTTGATTTGCGCGGTGATAAAAAATACGACGCTGATTAGAGTCCTCTGTTTTTAACGCGCCTTCGATCAGATCATCGTATTCTGGATTACACCATCGTGCTCGATTTGTGCCAGAGGGAATCGCAGCACAGGTTAGTAGCGGACGATAAAAGTTATCTGGATCTCCATTATCGGCAGCCCAACCAATGAGCACAGAATCATGCAAACCAGCAGTTAAATTTTCTCTAAATCGAGTCCAATCGTAGCTAACGATGTTAACGGTGACACCAACGTCTGCTAAATAAGTACTCATTAGTTGTGCCATTTTCATTGCGTTTGGATTGTAAGCCCGTTGCACCGGCATTGCCCAAATAGTCATTGTGAAGTCAAAGGGAATTCCAGCTTCGTCTAACAATTTGCGAGCAACAACAGGATTATAGCCGATATCTTGCATGTTGGATTGGTGAGCCCATGAAGCCGAGGGTACCAAACTTTTAGCTCTGGTTGCCTGGCCTAAATAAACGGCCTCTAATAAAGAAGTTTTATCTATAGCAAGCGCCAAAGCGCGACGTACTTTAGGATTATCAAATGGCGGTTTACTTGTGTTAAATGCCCAGAAACCGACGTTTAGACCTGGTTTTTCCAGTAACGTTAAATCTTCTCTTTCTCTTATTATTTCAAGATCATTTTGCGATGGAAAAGCCACAGCATCACATTCGCCTGTAATTAGCTTGGCTACGCGCAATGAGCTTTTAGGCGTAATATCAAACACAAGATTTTCAGGCCCGGTGGTATTCAAGAAATAATCACGATGACGTTGGTAACGAATAAATTGATCTTTACGATAACTGACAAATTTATAGGGGCCAGTGCCAATAGGTAGAATATCTAAATTGCTTGGTGAGCCCTTTTCCAGCAAATTCATGGCATATTCAGCAGATAAAATAACGGAAAAGTCAGTCGCTAAGTTTGCTAGAAATGAACTGTCAGGTTTATATAATGAGATCTCTACCCGGTAGCCATTTATTCTTTCAACGTTTTTGATGGTACTTTTCAAGCCTAAGCTTTGAAAGTAAGGATAACTGCCGCCCGATATATCATGGTAGGGGTGTGAATTTACTCGCCATCGATCAATGCTGAATACAACGTCGTCGGCATTGAAGTTACGGGTTGGCGTAAAATATGAAGTGTCATGGAATGAAACGCCTTTACGCAACTGGAAGGTATAAGTAAGGCTGTCGTTACTGACTAACCAACTGCTAGCTAAGCCAGGTTCTATTTCCCCGTTTTCAGTATTAAATTCAAGTAGTCTATCGTAAATTTGATGCGAAGACGCATCAGCAGTGGTGCTTGAAGTGTCTAATTGTGGGTTAAATGAGGCTGGACTGCCTTCTGAACAATAGGTAATACCTGCTTGGGTTATTTGAGTTTTTTGTTTGGAGCAACCTAACATCAATATTAGGCTGAAGCTCAGTAATATTGCGCTTTTTATAATGCTTGACTGGTCGTTTAGATTCATTATTCGTCGGTTTTATCTAACAGATTGTATTTTTTTAAATAGCCTCTTAATTGATGATACGTTAATGAAAGCTTTTCTGCAGTTTTTTTCTGATTAAATTGTGCATCTTTTAATGCGCTATTTAACATGTGTATTTCAAAGTCTTGTGATTGCTCTTTTAGATCAACAGGAAAATTAAACGCTTGTTCGGGAGGTGATGTGGATACGGCTGTTAATGCATCATCACTCGACTTCGCTATAGCATCAACCAGCGTATTATTGTCTATAGGTCCTGAATTTTGCGTTGAAGCAATACCAGAGGAAACATGCAAAGGTGCTTTCGTTCGATGCTGTGGACGAAATTCGGATAAAAAAGGATTTACGACGATATCGTGTACAGGCAGGTTCGGATTAGTTCGATAAACGGCGCGTTCGACCACGTTTTTCAATTCACGGACATTACCAGGCCAATTATAGTCCAGTAGTGTCTTTTTCGCTTTCGCGGTAAAGCCACTAAACAATTCCATTTCCAACTCACGCGCCATGCCAATCGCAAAATGTTCAGCGAGCATCATAATATCTTCTTGCCGATGCCGTAGGGGCGGAATAGTAATCACGTCGAAGGCTAAGCGGTCGAGCAAGTCCGCTCTAAATTCACCTTGTTCCGCTAACGTCGGTAAATCTTCATTTGTTGCCGCAACCAAGCGTACATCAACTTTTACTGTTCGCGTGCCGCCAACTCGCTCAAATTCACCATATTCGATAACTCGAAGCAGTTTTTCTTGAACCAGCGCCGAGGTATTGGCCAATTCATCTAGAAACATGGTGCCATTGTCGGCATATTCAAATCGACCTTCTCTTCTTTTGGCGGCACCCGTAAATGCGCCCGCTTCATAACCAAAGAGTTCACTTTCGAGCAAACTGTCATTCAATGCTGCGCAATTAAGTTTTACGTAGTTCTGATCCCAGCGTTGGGATAAGAAGTGGAGTCTTGCTGCAATTAGCTCTTTCCCTGTGCCACGCTCGCCAATGACCAGAACTGGCTTATTTAGTGGGGCTATTTGGGATACTTGTTCTAATACCTCCATGAAGCTATTGGCTTGACCCAGCAAATTATCCTGCTGTTTAAAGCGACTCATTATGATCTCCTTGAAAATTAGTCAATTTCACTAAAATATAGTCTACTTGAAAAAAAATAAAAATCCTCAATTTCTTTAAAATATTTATTATCTATATAAATTAGTTGGTTACGGTGTTTTGATAAGTTGGCAAGCATATTGAATAGTATTTACCAAGTTCAACAATAAATTTTTAGTTTAAATAGATAGAGGTACATGACCATGGGTATATTTTCACGTTTTACAGATATAATAAACTCTAACATCAATGCTTTGCTAGACAAGGCTGAAGACCCTGAAAAGTTGGTTCGCCTTATTATTCAGGAAATGGAAGATACATTAGTTGAAGTTCGTTCAGCATCTGCAAAAACCATTGCCAACAAGAAAGATGTTAGCAACCGAGTCGCCAGATTGAATAACGAAGTTTCTGAGTGGCAGGAAAAAGCAGAACTGGCGTTGAGTAAAGACCGCGAAGACCTTGCAAGGGCAGCTTTGCATGAGAAGCAAAAAACCGCTGAGACCGCTACTGCATTGCAGCAAGAGCTTAGTTTAATTGAGAGTGAGCTTGCTAAATTACAGAGTGAAACTGGGCAATTACAAGACAAGTTAGCGGATGCGAAGTCGCGTCAAAAAACGATTCTTATGCGCCAGAAGACAGTGAGTTCAAGACTTGAAGTGAAGAAACGTCTTGATAGCAATACCGTTGATAATGCAATGGGGAAGTTCGAACAATTTGAGCGTAAAATTGACGACCTCGAATCACAAGTAGAAGCTTATGATATTGGTAAAAAAACGCTAAAAGATGAATTTGCTGAGTTAGAAGCTGGCGGTCAAATTGATAATGAATTGGAAGCATTAAAGAAAAAAATGCAAGCGAAGAGTGAGAAACCAGCGGTAAAAGCGAAAAAAGCTTAATTATGGTGTAAACTTAGTCGTATAGTACAGTACATTTTTAAAGAGAATATTGTCTTAGTAAGACGAAAAGTAGCGGTACATGGAGTGCCGCACCATTCTCTCCATTTAGTCCGTCAATAGGAGAACTATCGTGGGCGAATTATCAGTTATTTTTGCAGGTGTACCCTTAATATTATTTACTTTGTTTGTTGCTCCTATTTGGCTAATTTTGCATTACCGTAGCAAAAAGCAAGTAAAACAGGGATTGTCTGAAGAAGAATTTGCGACCTTGCAACAGCTCGCAGAGAAAGCCGAATTAATGGCAGATCGAATTCAAACCTTAGAAAGCATTCTTGATGAAGAAACGCCGAAATGGAGAGAAAGAGCATGAAACCCGGAACCTCACTCTATCGCGACCCGAAAAATGGCAAAATAGCAGGTGTTTGTGCTGGTATTGCTGATTACTTTAAGTTGGAAATTTGGTTAGTAAGAATTTTAACAATTACTGCATTTTTCTTGTTAGGCGGCTCTTTTGTTCTTGTAGCCTACATAGCAGCTTGGTTTATTTTAGATAAAAAGCCTAATAGCTCTATATCGACAAACGGCGAAAATCAGTATTCGAATACAGTCAACGCCGGATACGCTAATAAAGTTTGGCGAAAAACGGGTGATGTAGGATCAAGCACAGAAGGTAGAATTGAAGTTAAATCACGCGTTTGGCAAGCAGGTGAGCCTCCAAGAGAAGCGTTTTTTGATATTCAGGAAAGGTTTAGAGTAGCTGAGCTCAAGTTACGTAAGTTAGAAGGTTATGTAACTTCTAAAGAGTTTGAACTTAATCGAGAGATCAGCAGACTGTAAGTCTTTAAATTACACAATATTATTTTGAGTATCCTCCCTCTTTGATACCACAACTTTGTGGTATTTTTTTTGTTTTTATTGGGTTTCAGGCTAAATATGTAAAGTTAAAGCTACAAAATGATGATTTTAGTGGGTTGTTAGAAAAGGTAAGATCATCGTTATTTGTTAAAAGTTAGTTACCATCAATGGGTCGAAATCAACTGAATGATTAAATGTTATGTTAAGTGCACCGCCGAAGAAAACGCAGTATGTTTCTCGCCAATCTGACGAAAATGGCATAATTCACTGGTCAAATGATGAAAATCAAATTTGGCAAGAGTTGTACGAGCGCCAAGTCGCTTTATTACCAGGACGTGCATGCGAACAATATATGCAAGGGCTTGATCTTTTAAAGTTATCGCAAGACCGAATTCCCCAACTAAAAGATATCGATGAAGTGTTGATGCGTGAGACAGGTTGGAAGACGGCAGAAGTACCTGCACTCATTAACTTTACAGATTTTTTTACATTATTGGCGAATAAGCAGTTTCCTGTTGCAACTTTCATAAGAAATAAAGAAGACTTTGATTACCTGCAAGAACCTGATGTTTTTCATGAAATATTTGGGCATTGTCCTTTGCTAACTAATCCCGCATTCGCTCACTTTACGCACACCTACGGAAAATTAGGTTTAGCTGCGAGTAAAGAAGATCGCGGTTATTTAGCTCGTTTATATTGGTTCACGGTAGAGTTTGGTTTGCTAAAAACAAATGACGGACTGCGTATTTATGGCGGCGGCATATTATCTTCTCCTGGGGAAACTCATTATGCGCTAGAAAGTGATATCCCGCACAGATACGACTTAACACCTGTTGATATTTTGCGAACTCCATATCGTATCGATATTATGCAACCACTTTATTATGTGCTTGAAGATTTCGATAATCTGTTTGATATTGCCCAAATGGATATCATGAGATTAGTAGAACAGGCGAAAAAGTTGGGCCTATTTGAGCCTAAGTTCCGTCCTAAAAAGAAACTTGCCAGTTAATCTGAAATAAAAAATGCGTTGAATCTGTCTATCCTCATATGTAACATCAGGTCTCAACGCGTAACCTCGATACTGATCTAGGTCGACGGATTAACGTATAATCTATCACTAAGTGAATTTAATCACCTTGGGGTGACTTTTCGGGCAACTACTAAACTCATGCGATTAGAAATAAACTGTCAAGATAGGCTTGGAATTACGCAAGACGTCCTGGATATTCTAACGGAATATCATATCGATTTGCGCGGTATAGAAATCGATGAAGTGGGTAAAATATTTTTAGATTTTCCTACCATCGAGTTCGAAAACTTTCAGCATTTGATGCCTAAACTGCGGCGAGTAGAAGGTATTGTGGATGTAAAAACAACTCCATTCATGCCTATTCAACGGGAAAGAAATCAATTACGAGCACTGCTTCAAACATTGCCGGATCCATGCTTTTCGACTGACACGTCGGGTAAAATTATATTATTTAATGACGCTGTAGCGAGTGGACTAGAACTTAAGCCTGAGCTGATATTGCAGTTGAATATTGATGAAGTGCTGTCTGGTTTTAACATTACCAAATGGCTCGAAGGCAAAGAAATATATGCGCAAACGCACAGAGTTAAGTTTATAGAGCAAGATTACATTGCTGATATTTTGCCAGTTGATGTGCCTGACAATGACAAAAGCATAATTGCGGGTGCTGTTATAATCCTCAAATCGGAATCTCGATTGGGAAAACAGCTTAATGTATTTAATAAAACAACATCTAACTGCTTTGACTCATTCCAAGCGGTAAGCCCGGTAATGAAAAAGGTGATACGCGATGCCAAACGCATGGCCGAACTGGATGGGCATATGCTGATATATGGTGAGTCTGGAACCGGGAAACAAAGTATTGCAAGGGCTTGTCATGACAGCAGTCCGCGTGTTGAAGGTGAGTTTCACATTTTGAATTGCGCCTCTTTACCTGATGACGTGGCAGAAACTGAACTATTTGGTGTTGAACAGAGCCAGTTTACAAGCGCAGAGTCTAAACTTGGCCTAATTGAATTAGCATCTGGCGGCACGCTTGTTTTGGATGAAATTTCAGAAATGTCGCAGCAGCTGCAGTCTAAGTTATTGCGGGTTATAGAGGATGGCCATTATCGTAAAGTCGGTCATAATCAAACTATAAAAGTGGATCTTCGGATTATTTGCACAACTTGTAAAGATTTATCTGAAGCGGTTGAAATTGGCACGTTTAGAGAAGACTTATACTATCGGTTAAATGTTCTGGCCTTAGTTCTTCCTCCACTTCGTGAACGAAAAATCGATATTATTCCGCTATCCGAAAACGTTGTTCGTACGCACAGCAATAAGCTGGGGATCCGCTCGCCCAAGCTGAGCAAATCTTGTGTTGATTACTTGCAAGCCTACCCATGGCCCGGTAACGTAAGACAATTAAAAAATGCATTATACAGAGCAATAGCATTGATGGATGGTAATGAAATTACCAAAGAGGCTATTCAACTGCCTAGCTGCAGCACTACGGTGAACTATATTGATGAAAACTTTGAAGGCACTTTAGAGAATGAAGTTAAGAAGTTTGAAAAAGATTTATTGAAACGGCTTTATCCTTCCTATCCGAGTACTCGACAATTGGCGCGTAAGCTTGGATTAAGCCATACGGCGATCGCTAACAAGCTGCGCGAATATGGCATTAGTAAGGCAACTGTAAAGTATTAATTACGGTATGTTCCTTTAGCCCCATGTTTTGGGGCTTTTTTTTGCCTTTTTTTCAGTAACCTAGTCCAGCAATTCAAGGTGTTTCATTCTGTTTTCAGCGCTATAATAGCATCAACTCAATAACAACTTGCAAAGCGATGTAAAATAAATGGCGACGCAAGCCGCATCTTCTTTTCAAGTTGTCCAGTGAATGATGAAATAAATTAAAGGTTGAAGGAATGAAATTAGCGACTTATAAAAACAATACACGTGATGGCAAGTTGATGCTCGTAAGCCGCGACTTAACAAAAGCAATTGAAGTTGCTGATATTGCATTAACTATGCAACAAGCACTAGATAAATGGCAAACCATTCAACCTCAACTGCAAACTCGTTATGACGCGTTAAATGAAGGTAATTTGGGTGCTGAAAATTTTGATGAGGCACTTTGTGAAAGCCCATTACCTCGGGCTTTTCAGTGGGCAGATGGCAGCGCTTATGTTAACCATGTCGAACTGGTCAGAAAGGCCCGTGGTGCAGAAATTCCAGCCTCTTTCTGGACCGATCCGTTAATGTATCAAGGTGGTTCAGACGATTTTATTGGTCCTCGGGATGACGTGTTATTACCCTCGGACGAGTGGGGCATTGATTTTGAGGGCGAGGTAGCTGTTATAACCGATGACGTTCCAATGGGCGTTTCGCCAGCAAATGCAGCACAGCATATTAAATTACTTATGCTAGTTAACGACGTATCCCTACGCGGTTTAATTCCTGGTGAGCTAGCTAAAGGGTTTGGATTTTTTCAGTCAAAACCATCGTCAGTCTTTTCTCCTGTCGCCGTAACCCCAGATGAGCTTGACAATGCCTGGTCAGACAACAAAGTACATCTGCCATTGGTGTCTCATTACAATAGTGCTTTGTTTGGAAAGCCGCAGGCTGGTGAAGATATGACCTTCGATTTTTCGCAACTAGTTGCTCATGCTGCAAAGTCGCGTAACTTAGGTGCGGGTGCAATTATTGGTTCAGGTACTGTTTCAAATAAACAAGGCACCGAACATGGCTCTTCAATAGCTGAAGGTGGTGTTGGTTATTCGTGTATTGCCGAAGTTAGAATGATAGAAACTATTCGGGATGGTAAACCTTCAACGCCATTTATGTCCTTTGACGACTCTATTCGTATCGAAATGTTTGACCGTAATGGCCTGAGTATTTTTGGTGCAATTGACCAAGTCATCAAGAAATCTGCTGTAAAATAGCGCTCCAGAAGGGTAAATAATGAGTCTTAAATTATATGGTTATTGGCGCTCTTCTGCATCCTATCGCGTAAGGATAGCGATGCATTTAAAGCAACTTGATTTTGACTACTTGCCAGTGCATTTAGTAAAAGGTGGAGGTGAACAAAAAGAGGGTCCTTACAGCAACATGAATCCGTCTATGTTAGTCCCTACTTTTGTTGACGACGACGAGGATATTGTACTGAATCAATCGTTAGCGATAATAGAATATTTAGATGATAGATATCTGGATACGCCGATGCTACTGCCTACCCATGCGGCTGACAAAGCAAGAGTAAGGGCTGTGGCGCAAGATATTGCGTGTGATGTTCAACCTGTTACAAATCTGCGTATTTTGCAAGCTCTTAACTCTGATTTTGAAGCGAGTAGTGAGCAAACTCAAGCTTGGTGTGTAAAATGGATTGAGTTAGGATTTAATGCGCTAGAGAAAAGACTCGCAACACGGTCTGGTAAATATTGTTTTGGGTATGATGTAACGTTGGCTGATGTTTGTCTTGTTCCTCAAGTTTACAATGCGCTGCGATTTCAAGTCGACATGCAACGCTTTCCATTGATTCAAAAAATCTATGATAATTGTAATGAACTAGATGCATTTCAAAAAGCAAAGCCTGAAGCGCAAATGGACGCTCCTTAGCTGACAAAAGAGACAGCAGAGTTATATATTTTTAATAGGTAACTCTGTCGTGTTTTTAACTTGCTTTAGCGCAAACGTTGAACTTAAATGATCAACTAATGGTAAGTGAGTGAGTTTATTTTTGAGCAATTGCTCGTACTCTTCGATGCTCTCAACAATAACCTTCAATAAATAATCTTTTTCGCCACTAGTGGTGTGACACTCAACTATTTCTACAATTTCCTGAACTGCTCTTTCAAAATCTACAAGAGAGTCACCATCATGGTTTTTTAACGTAACGTAAATAAAAACCGAGACACCAAGGTTTAGCTTTTTACTATCTAGCAATGTGACTTTTTGACGAATAACCCCGTCAGCTTCCATGCGTTTAACTCTGCGCCAGCAAGGAGTATGAGATAAACCTACATATTGGCTGAGTTCTGCCATTGATACTGTTGCGTCTCTTTGCATAACTCTGAGAATTTCACGATCAAACTTATCTAGCTTCATTTTTATTCCGTGGTGAGTGATGTATCACTTCTGATTTCGGTATTATAGGATAGATATCCTATAAATAGAAAATAATAAATGCATTTAGATAACAACTTTATTGCAGATAAGTGTAAATCGCAAGATACGTCCTCTAGATCATCAGCTACAATCCCCTTTAAGTTATTACGATCAAAAAATCCATTGTTGACGCTACACACATTGCAAATAATAAAAACAAAAAAGTAACAATTCTAATAATAAGGTATATATGTCAGTTTTCGACCACCGAGAGTTTGCAGATCATGAACAAGTTTCGTTTTACCACGACAAAGCAACCGGCTTAAAAGCAATTATTGCGGTGCATAATACAAATCTAGGACCCGGACTAGGTGGTTGTAGAATGTGGAATTATGCTAATTCTGAAGAAGCGTTGACCGACGTGTTGCGGTTATCTAAAGGGATGACATATAAAGCGGCAATGGCAGGACTACCTCAAGGTGGTGGCAAAGCGGTTATTTTTGGTGATCCTCGTAAAGATAAAACGCCTGAGATGATGCGTGAAATGGGCAACTTCGTCGACACCTTCAAAGGGAAGTACATTACAGCGGAGGATTCTGGCATTGCAGTGTCTGATATCGTTTCTATGTCGAAGAATACAACGCATGTTAGCGGTACTTTTTCCAAGTATAGCTTTGATGGTAGTTTTGCCGATGGTAATCCTGCTCCTGCTACTGCTTATGGCGTATTCGTTGGTATTAAAGCGGCTGTCAAGCATGTCTATCAAACTGATTTACGCGGCAAGAAGGTCGCGATCAAAGGTGTTGGCCACGTTGGCATCAGATTAGCGGAACATCTCCACAGAGAGGGCGCAAAGCTTTATGTGGCCGACATATTTCCTGACGGCGTTAACAGAGCGGTTGCAGAGTTTGGTGCAACGCAAGTTAGCGTCGCTGAAATTGATTCGTTAGATGTGGATGTGTTCGCTCCATGCGCGCTAGGTAATGCGATTAACGAGCAGAATATCGAACAACTCAAAGTTCGAATTATCGCAGGTGCGGCAAACAACCAACTAGCGTCTGACAAAATGGGCGTAAAATTGGCCAATAAAGGTATTTTGTATGCACCAGATTATGTCATTAATGCTGGCGGTATTATCGATATTTTTCACCAACGTTCAGATAGTAGCGCAGAAAAATTACGAGAACATTTAAATCAGATTGGAGAAACTTTACAAACTATTTTTGTCGCAGCACACAAGAACGGTTTAGCTACAGCGAAAGTAGCTGATTCGTTAGCTGAATTAAAATTTAAATAAATTAGTTTGCAGCGGTTGCAAGTAATCACATAAATCGGCATAATCCACGCCGTCTTGAAGTCGAGACGGTTTCTATGGTGAGCCTTGGTTCTCTCGCAATGATATTTTGGAAACTCGGTCAGGCCCGGAAGGGAGCAGCCGTACCGAAGGACTCATGTGCCGAGATGTGGCTAGGGCTTGCCACCCAACCTTTTTTATCCCTTGTTTTATTCAGATTCATTCTTTTTCGGATGTGTTTTTAGGTATTCGCTAGCGGTAGATAGTGCGAGTGACACGTTCATCTCCATTTGCGTGCGTTCCGATATAGGTAGAAAAAATGCCATGTCTACTTCATATCGAATATACCTTGGTGGTAACTGATTTAATACTAAGCATGTGAGGTCGGCTATGAAGTCTGCTGTTTGACTGCGGTAAAAGCCAAGCCCTTCTATTTTCTCTAAGACCAAATGTTCATAATAGTTGTGAATGTCATTATCTAGTTTCATATCATTACCCTCGTTATTTCATTGTTACTATTTATATTCTAAGACATATTGGCCAAAAATACGAAAAGACAATGTTTGCCCACTTTTTGTTCATCCAATTTTAAATGGGAGTCTGTTTTTCATCCACACCTAAAATATAAGAATCTTGTAAACACTGAAAATAACTTGCTTATGCACTCTTTAACTATGCTCAAATTGGTCACTCTTGTTTACCGAAGAATCAAGTTATAGCCTGCTTATGCCGCAATTTCATTGCATTTATCAGTGGCTATATTTTTTTTATTATGGAAGGAAATAAATCACACAAAAATTTAACACTTAGCCCATCCGTTTTCTTGACATTTACATAACATCCTGTGACTATCTAAGGGGAGTGCATCGTTCTAATGAATGCACGACTATGATAATTATAATTTCGACGCCCTTTATCGTTAAGGGCGTGAACATCAAAACTATGGTTGGGAATATGTCCAAAATGAGCAAGAGAACTCAAATAGCGTCATGCGTTCTAGGTGCATTAGCACTGGGGAATGCTTCGATCGTCTCTGCAGATCAACTTCAGGATTTACAAAATGAAGAAGTTAAGATCCATAAAGCAGCAGCGCAATCTCAAGAAAAAATTAATAACCTTTTCGAGCAATCACAAGAATTGTTGGCGGAGTACCGAAACGTCATTGATTCAACTGAAAGCCTAAAGGTCTATAATGATTACTTGGCCAATTTAGTGGCAGACCAACAGCGTGGTATTGATTCCCTGCAGCGGCAGATTGATTCAATTGATGAAACGAGGCAAAACATCGTTCCATTGATGTTTAACATGATTAACAGCCTTGAAGAGTTTATTAAACTCGATATTCCAATCAATATCGAAGAGCGTACTGCTCGCGTTCAAAGACTTCGTGACGTTATGTCAAATTCAAGCGTAACAGTAGCTGAACGATTCCGTCTTGTGCTTGAAGCATATCAGACTGAAAATGAATACGGTTCAAAAATTGAGACTTACGCTGGTACCATCGAAGATGGCGGCCAAGATGTATCGGTTGATTTCTTTAACCTAGGTCGTACTGCTCTATTAGCATTGTCTAAAGATCAGAAACACGCTTGGGCATGGGACAACGATGCACGTGGTTACCAAAAATTAGGCGATGAGTATCTTAATTCAATCATTCAAGCAGTGCGCATGGCACAGGGCTTGGTGCCTGAAGATCTTATCAAATTACCAATTAAAGCTGCGGAGTAAGTATAATGAAACTAACAATTAAAACGCTTGTTGCTGCAGCGGCAATGGTTTGTGTAGCGTCTTTTGCACAAGCACAGTCGTCAACAACATTGCAAGATCTATTACAGAAAGTGAAAGAACAGGGCACGACTCAATCACGTGTTAATGATCAACGTGAATCTGAATTCCTTAAAGATCGTGCTGATAAACAAGGTTTATTGCGTAAGGCTCAGGCCGATATGCGCGCTGAAGAGGGCCGTGGTGATCGTTTAGCTAAATCGTTTTCTGCGAATGAACAAACATTAATCGACAAAGAAGTCGAACTTGATGTCGCAAAGGGTGATCTCGGCGAGATGTTCGGTGTTGTGCGTCAAGCTTCAGCTGATGCATATGGTCGAATTTCTACTTCAATCGTTAGTGCTCAGTATCCTGGTCGTGATGTATTCTTAGGTGAAATGTCTAATGACTCAAAAGGTCTGCCGAATATTAATGAACTCAAGGAGTTGTGGTTTTCTCTTCAAACAGAAATGACAGCGTCTGGTCAAGTTGAAAAGTTTGAAACAGAAGTTCTTAATTTGGATGGTGGCAAAGAAACTAAAACAATACTGCGTATCGGTTCGTTCAATCTGGTAGGTGAAGAAGGTTATTTAGTTTACGATGATTCTGATGGCACAGTTCAACCATTGGGTCGCCAACCAGATGGTTACCAAGTAGAAACAACTCAAGATATTCTTAATGCGAAGGCATCAGATGGATTTATCCCTGTCTATGTGGATCCATCAAGAGGCGCAATCTTGAACTTGTTTAAGCAAAAAGCAACGATGACTGAAAGGTATCATGCTGGTGGTCCCGTGGGTTACACAATCACAGTTATGTTAGCAATTGGTTTGGCAATAGGCTTGTTCAAATTCCTTACTCTTTCTGCGATTGGCGCGAAGATGAAATCACAGCTTAAGAATATTGATGCACCAAATGTTAAAAACCCACTGGGTCGAATATTAACGGTTTATCAAGCAAACAAAGCTGCTGACGTTGAAACGTTAGAGTTAAAATTAGACGAAGCTATTTTACGTGAATTACCAAGCGTAGATAGAGGCATCAATATAATCAAGATATTTGCAGCAATTGCACCATTGCTTGGTCTACTAGGCACAGTACTTGGTATGATTGAGACCTTCCAACAAATCACATTGTTCGGTACAGGTGACCCAAGAATCATGGCTGGTTCAATATCCATGGCACTTGTGACTACAGCTCAAGGAATTATTGCAGCGTTACCACTTATTTTGGTTCATAGTGTTGTAGCTGCAAAAGCGAAGTCAATTGTTCATGTATTAGATGAGCAAACTGCTGGCTTTATTGCAACTAGCGCAGAGTCGGAGAAAGCTTAATATGATGTACCTGATTGGATTATGGGAATCTGTCAGGGACTTTATCGCTGCCGGCGGTGACGTACTGTATTTCGTCGCTGCTGCGCTCTTCCTAATGTGGGTTTTAATGGTTGAGCGTTATTGGTATTTGAGTTCAGTATTTCCAGGAGTTAAGAAACAAATTATAGCTGACTGGGATGCTAGAAAAGATACTACTTCATGGTATGCGCATAGAATTCGTGACACGTGGATTTCACAGGCGTCAGACGCTTTGGATGCAAGATTGCTTATCATCCGTACATTGGTGGCTATGTGTCCATTAATTGGATTGTTAGGCACTGTAACCGGCATGATCGGTGTATTCGAGAGTATGGCAACACAAGGCACTGGTAACCCAAGAATAATGGCTGCTGGTATTTCGATGGCGACAATTCCAACAATGGCTGGAATGGTTGCAGCTCTTTCTGGACTGTTTTTCAGTTCACGTCTTGAAGCGAAAGCTAAAATGGCAAGAGAGACATTAGTTGATAGCCTGCCACATCATTAAGAGAGATTATCATGGGTCGTAAAGTAAGAGTTGAAGAAGAAGACGCTCAAATCGACATGACGCCGATGTTGGACGTTGTCTTCATAATGCTAATATTCTTCATTGTAACGACTGTTTTTGTTAAGCAAGCGGGTATAGATGTAAACAAACCCGAAGGCGAGACAGCAGTATTATTGAAGAAGGCAAACATATTTATTGCGATTACCGAAAAGGGCGATGTTTGGATGGATAGACGTGAGATTTCAGTAGAAGCTGTCGCGGCTAATCTTGAAAAATTATTGTCAGAGCAACCTTCTGAAGTTGTCTTTATTCAGGCAGATGCCAAAGCCAAGCATGGCATAGTGGTAAAAGTTATGGATCAAGTGAAGGAAGCCGGTATCGACCGCGTTGCAATTGCGGTAAGGGGTTAATATGGTTAAATTTATAGTTTCCATTTTACTTGGTGCAGCGATTGCTTTTGGTCTGTTTGTTATTATGGCAAAATTGGTCCAAAATGACGGCAAAGCGCAAGAGTCGCTTCCTCCTCCACCTGTTATTGATATTGTCATGCAAAAGCCTGATGACGAAGTGCAGACTCGTGTGAGAAAGCCGCCGCCGCCGCCACCACCCCCGCAAGAGCCACCAAAAGTTGAATTAGTTGAGCCTGCTCAAGCTGATCCAAACTCTACTGGCTTTAGTTTATCAATACCCTCTGTAGACACTGGTGGTATCAGTAACGCAGTTGGTGGTATAGGTGGAATGCGTGATGGTGATGCTGCTCCAATTGTGCGTATTCCACCAGATTATCCACCCCAAGCTGCTCGTGATGGCAAAGAAGGTTGGGTGCGTTTGTCGTTCACTATTAATGAAGTTGGTGGCGTGGAAGATGTTGAAGTATTAGATGCTGATCCAAAGCGAGTTTTTGACCGCAATGCAAAGCGTGCACTTCGCAAATGGAAGTATCGTCCACAAATTGTTGATGGTGTTGCTCAAAAACAGTTTGGACTCGAAGTTCAATTAGACTTTAAGCTAGGAGGACAATAAATTATGAAATTTAAATCTCTCAAAGCTTCATTGCTGCTTGGTTCTGCACTTGTGATGGGGTCTTACTCGACCTTGTCATTAGCGCAATCTAACCTGGCAGTCCAATGTCCAGGTTACAAGCCAGCAAAAACACAGTTGCTAGGTATGAAAGTAGGTAAGAAGCTGAACAAGGCATTCGAAGCTTACAACCAAGACTTGGTGAAAGAAGCTATTGATTTGTTATATGAAATTGAAGCGGATGAACCTTTTGATAGAGCTTCTGTCGACAGGTTTTTAGGTCAATTACTAGTTTCAGAGCCCGGCAAGAGAGCAGAAGCGGCGGATTACCTTGAACGTGCGGTGAAAACTAAAATATTAAACGATAACGACCACGCTCCTATCGTTAAATTAGTTGGCGATCTAAAGTACGAGGCTGGTGACTATGCAGAGGCCATATCGTGGTTCGAACAGTGGATGGAGTTCACTTGCCGAGACGACGGTATGACCTATCTTAAAATTGCTAATGCTTATAAAGAGATGAAGCAATTAGACAAAGTCATTGCGCCGGCAGATAAGGCGATTAAGTTCTTAGATCCTGCAAAAGAAACACCGTACGCAATAAAAATGAGTGTTTATTACGATCAGAAGAAATACACAGAGGCCATCGACGTTATCGAGACGGCACTTCAAGTTTTCCCTGATTCGAAAGCATGGTATAAGAATGCTGGGTTGTTTTATCAGATTACTGAAAACTACAAAATGGCGCTCACCATGTTTGAACTTGCTTATATGCAGGGTCACTTAACAACAGCGACTCAACATAAGCAGCTTGCTCAATTGTATAGCGTAAACGGTATACCGCATCGTGCGACTGTATTGATGGAAAAGCATATGAAATCAGGGTTGATACCTAAAGATAAAGCTTCTTTATCTGCGGTAGCAAACGCTGCGTTCCAAGCTCGCGAATTCGAAACAGCGGCATTGTATTTTGGCCAAGCTGCTAAGGTTGCATCTGATCCAGAGCTTTACCGCAGACAAGGTTCAATGTTGTTATCAGCAGGTGATTATAAAGGCGCAGTCGAAGCGTTGAATATGTCACTCATTAACAACGAAGAAAGCGAAGGTAAAGTGCACTATGCTCTTATCGAAGCTCATTTCTATCTAGGTAATTACAAAGCAGCTATGGCTGCTGTGCAAGAAGCTAAGAAAGATTCAGGCATTCGCAAAAATGCATTAGCTTGGGAACCTTACATCAAGACGAAAGCTTCTAATAGAGGCATAAGAATCTAATTAGGTTCGCAATGTAAAAAAGCTCCTTGATGGAGCTTTTTTTTGTCTAAAACTAAATAAGCTGTACAGTTTATGACTAAGCACTTAATTTTCATAAGTGTTAGTTTGACACTATTTCAGTTGGTCGCCAGAGACCTCTGAAATCTTTTTGAGCTCAGCTTTGAGGCTTGAAAGTAGGTCTTCCTTAGACTGTTTCGATAGATTCTTCTGCCGTGCTTGAATCAATAACTCGGACAGTTCTTGTGAATTCTCCACACTCAACTTACTTAGTTCAAAGTAAATGCTTGCAGCAGTGTTAACCAAACTTCTTCTATTCTCAATAAACTGACTAATCCGCTGAGAGTGAACACTCGTAGCTGAAAAGCCCAAGTTTATCGACCCGTTTAGTTCAGGACGATGTTGACTAATAATTTGAACTAATGAAGTTGAGTTAATGTTATTGCTACTTTTCAACAGGTGGTTTAAAAAGTAGTCTAAATCGTTCACGGCTACATCAAAACACGAACTAAAAGTATTGTTAGCTCGCTCGCTTAATGTCACGAACATAATGCCACTATGTTCACCACTCGATGTATCCCTGCGAGCCCCCATTTTCACTAACTTAAAACCCTGTGACTGCCAAAAAGTGCTCAGCTCGCTAGTTAAGCCATACGAGGTAGACAAGTAGTCAACGTCATTTTTCTGAGCTAGCACACTGATTTTTTGCAATAACACCTTACCCAGTCCTAAACGTCTAAGCTCAGGTTTGACTGCAATACGACTTATCCGCCAACTGTTGGCGGTTATAAACCAATCATTGCAAAAGGTCATCGCTAGATTTTGCGCAACTAAATGACCGTTAACTCTTCGTTGCGAGGACATTATGCCTTCCAGCAACGGGTCGTTTCGCGCAAATGCAATATTTCCCTCATGCGCAATAATAGCAACGCCAGTAATTTTAAGGCTTGAATAAGACAAGCTAGCGCTGTTTGTGAGTGCCACAATATGTTGATCTGGAGAATCAAGAATTCGCATTAAATCATCAGGTGTTGTTTGGTAATGACTTTGTATTAATAAACTAAAAACCTGAGCAAGTATATTTTCATGCTTGATTAGCCACGCCTTGTCTAATTGCTGAAAATAGGGCTGTGGTGATTTTCTATCTATACTAGGCAATTGAGTATTAGGATGAAATGTCGCAAGCTGAAACTGTGGCGTGTCATCAACAAAAGGGGCAAATATGCAATTAAATACGGCTTCCAAACCATCCTCTTCGTACCAACGCAATGGAAGATGCAATTCAACGCTGATCAAAGCATTACTCAGGGTTTGAAGTTTGGGTAAAACACGTAGTTTAAAGCCCAATCCACTTCCTTCATATCCCGCGAGCGTTGTTGCCATGACAATCCGAGTAAATTTTTGACATGCATATAATAAAATTGATGGGGCAATTGCTGCTGCTTCATCCACTATTAAGATTGCGGTTGCTGGCAAGTGACATAGCTGATCAGGAGCAATAAATTTAAGTTCAAGCGCAGCGTGGTTAGCGTCTTGTTGTTGGTTTTTTATAATTGTGTTGGCTTTTGAATTCGCCATGAACCGCTTATATTCGATTTGGGCTCTTTGCGCGTTATTAATATGTGGTGCAGTGATGAAAATATGAGTAACGTTATCTTGGGTACTTAGTTCCGCGGCTATTTGCCCTAATAATGTCGACTTTCCTCTACCTCGCTTAGCAGTTATAAGACCGATCGATTTATCATTTTTAGCATTCCTTAAGATTGCTTTGAATGCTGTTTGCTGTTGTGAGGTTAGTATCCCAAGTAAGCTGTTTTTCCTCTTATTTTGGTTGGTATAAGCAAAGGGTAGGTGAATAGAGTTTGGTGTTATGTAGGCCGTACCCTTATCTTTTAACAAGATATCGGCCATTCTTGAAATGAATAGACTCGTTGAATGTTGGGTATTATAGCTAAAGGCAATACCTGAATGTTTAGCTTCATACTGTTGCCACTTCTTCAGATCGGGACAAATGATCACAAGTAAACCATCCTTCCCAATTGCGCCCTCTATCGCATAAAGAGCACTGGGCTTAACACCATCAAATGCATTATAAATTACTATTTCATACTCTGTACCTAAATGCTGCTTGTATTGGGATATTTTTGATTGAGTAATAAAATTGAATTTAAGATGATTACTAAAACTCATCACCGTATTACTTAGTAATAGTGAAGACGAACGAGCATATTGAAGCAGGTATTGCGTTTGTTGTTGGCACCAATCAACGCCGCCAGAAATTAGCAATAATTGTCTATGGTTGGCATAGTTATTTCTTTGTGCCATCCAATCAATGAGTGATTTGCCTATCAATCTGCTTGCTCTCTTTTATAATGGAGGATTGCGAACTTGTTTATTCTACATTGATAAGGAAAAAAATGCGTTTTTTATCCAGACGTTTAGTAATGCCAAATGATTTGAATTATGCGAACGCTTTGTTCGGCGGAAGGGCACTTGAATGGATTGATGAAGAGGCTGCGATATATGCCATCTGTCAATTGGAAACAAACTGTTTAGTGACTAAACATATCGGTGAAATATCATTCGAATCGCCTGCGACTCAGGGGGATATTGTAGAATTTGGTTTAGTCACTAAGAAAGTCGGTAGAACCTCAATTACAGTCACTTGTTTAGTTCGAAATAAAGCAACAAAAAAAACAATATGTTTGGCTGATGATATCGTATTTGTCAGAGTCGACCCCGTATCCCGACTACCGGTCGAGCACGGTAAAACGATGAAGGGCCTGATGTTACAAACGGAACAAGAAATGAAAATTTTAAATATGGAATAGCATAATAAATTTGAGTATGAAAATACGATTCTACTTCGTCTGATGGGCTATTGACTGTAACAATAATGTTAACGCAGTCTATAATTTTGAATTTAGTTAATCGATTGATTTACTTTCTATTTTTTGTTGATATTATACTACTCAACGCATCGTTAGATTAGCGTTTAGCCAAGGGGTGCAGCGATTTGCTGCTGAGATTCAGTTGAAAACCCTTATTTACCTGATCCGGTTAGTACCGGCGTAGGAATGGTTGTATAAACACATCAATTACCTGCTCCAACACCGGCTCTTTTCTACAGAAATGAAGAGAACCACATGAAAAAAAAATCAAATCAGTCAATATTATCAAAACCACGAAAGCAGAAAAAAAAATCATTTCGTATTAATCCAATTGCTAACTCAGTGGCACTTACGTTACTTAGTTTTGGCATTCATTTTTCAGCAGTCGCCGACACCTCAGTGGCTAGTACCTCAAGCAATAAAGCGCTTAATAATGGCATTGAACGCATAATCGTTACGTCTGATTTTAGCCAGCAGAGTCCTGATAATCTCGCTAGTAGCGTTGTCGTTATTGGCGAACAATTGCTAGATTTACGCCAATCTGAACATTTGGAAGACATCGTTGGTATTGTTCCTAACTTGAATTTCAGCAGCGGTGCGTCACGAGGCAAATTTATTCAAATTAGAGGGATAGGTGAACGCAGTTTATTCGCCGAACCGATCAACGCTTCTGTTGCTCTTGTTGTCGATGAAATTAATTTCTCTGGATTAGGTGGCTTAGGTTCTTTGTTTGATGTTCAACAAGTAGAAGTAATCTCTGGACCGCAATCCACTGGATTTGGTGCGACAGGATTGGCTGGCATCATCAAAGTAGTTAGTAACTCAGCGACTGATAGTCAAGAAGGCTATTTGCAAGGAAGTTTTGCGCAATATAATACAAAGCGATATAGCGCAGCCTATTCTAACCAAATTGCAGACGGTTTAAACGCACGTATTGCTATGCAGCAAGTGGCGAGCGATGGTTTTGTCGAAAATAGTTACTTAAACCGCGATGATACTAATAATATTGACGAGTTTAATGCAAAATTGGCAGTCGACTATATGATATCAGATACGATAGGGCTTGAATTTAAGCTTTATCACTTCGATGTCGACAACGGCTATGATGCTTTTTCATTGGACAACGATAACAAAACTCGTTCGGATGAACCTGGATTTGATCGCACTGAAACACAAGCAGCGAGCATTAAATATATACAAGACTTAGGTGAGCACTCCTTTTCACTTTCAGTGACTTCTTTAAATGCAGATTTGGATTATGGTTATGATGAGGACTGGACATTTGTTGGTTTTCATCCTGACGAGTATAGTTCGTTTGACCAGTATAAAAGAGAAGTGAGTAACCAGACAATAGACGCAAGATACGCCTCCACTGATGCTAATTCACCATGGGTAGTCGGTCTTTATTACCAGCGAAGTGTGCAGGATCTTACTCGAATCTATACTTATGCCGATGCAGATTTCACTAGTTTTTATGAACCTCACTCTGTTGCCCTATATGGTGAACGCAGTTGGCAAATATCAAAACCATTGTCGATTACGGCAGGTGCAAGAGCAGAGAAGTTTGATGCCGACTATGTTGATAGCAATAATTTTGTTGAAGTACTCGACGATAGCTTATTGGCAGGTAAATTAACGGCAAGCTACGCACTGCAAAAAACCACATTTTATTCAAGTATTTCGCGTTCGTATAAGGCGGGCGGATTTAACGCTGATGAGCGTGTTTCGGACAACGACCGATTGTATTCTCCAGAATATAATTGGAACTATGAACTTGGTATTAAGGGCAATATAGATACCTTAAGTGGGATTAAAGCTAATATATCGCTTACTTTCTTCTACATGCAAAGAGAGGATGCTCAAGTCAGTGACTTCTCTGTATTGAATAGAGACGATGGTAGCGGTGCAGTTGAATTTATTGACGTTATTGGGAATGCAGATACGGGCATTAACAAGGGCATGGAAATTTCAAGTAATTGGCAGTTTACAGAGAAATTCAGTGCGGTTGTCAATATGGGATATCTTGATGCGACCTTTGGTAATTATCAACTAGTCGATGGCAGTTTTGTAGACAAACAATTACAAGCTCAAGCCCCAAAAATAACATTTTATACGTCTGCCAGTTATAAATTGACAGATCAGATTGTTTGGGTAGTTGAATTTGAAGGTAAGGACCGCCATCGTTTTTCTGTTGGGCATGATGAGCGAGCGCCATTTACCGCTGTATTCAATACCGAGGTAAATTGGCAAGAGGGAAATATACTGTTGCAACTATGGGCTAAGAATATATTTGACAGAAACTTACCTACTAGAGGTTTTGGTGGCTTTAACAATGACCCTAGAGATGGCTATTTCCCAGCGAAACCATACTATCAATTTGGCCAAGAGCGTCAATTTGGTGTTACTGCAACTTATCGTTTTTAAGGAGAGAAAAGTGAAACTTGTCGTCGATATTTCTTTGTATCCACTAAATGAAAAGTATATAGCGCCTATAAAGGCGTTTATAGGCAGACTTAACCAAGATGCTAATCTTGAAACTAGTACGTCTGCTGCGAGCACCATTATTAGCGGTGAATACGAGTATGTTATGGCTGTTTTAGGCGCACAGATGAAGCAAACTTATAGTGAGACGGGACAGGCTGTGTTTGTTTGTAAATTTCTAAATGGTGATAAAATGGGCTCAGGTGAGTGACTGAGTTTTTTGATATAGCGGTGCAGCAATTCCAGCAACAGAATTTGCTCGAATTGCTGGCGTTTGTTCTCTCTGTTTTATACGTTGTTTTAGCGGCTAGACAAAATATTTGGTGCTGGCCTTGTGCATTTGTGGGCACAGGCATTTTTGTTTATTTATTTTGGGAAGTGACACTTGTTTTTCAAATGCTTTTAAATTTTTATTATATTGGCATGGCTGTAGTGGGTTTTTTGAGTTGGAAGGAAGCCAAAGATAAGCCGACTTTGGCTATTAGTAGGGTAGATGCCAGAGTTCATGTATTGCTGATTGTTGTCGGTTGCTTTGTCACTTGGTCATTAGTAAAAGTAGGGGGAAATTGGTTCTCGGGTGATTGGGTATGGTTGGATGCAGGAACCGCTGTATTTTCGGTTATGGCGACGGTAATGACAGCACGTAAAAAAATTGATAATTGGATTTATTGGTTAGTTATTAATCCAGCTACTGCGTATTTAATGTTTCAGAGCGGGCTCTATTTAACTTGTATATTGATGTTTTTATACACAGCTATGTCAATTTATGGTTTTTTAAACTGGCGTAGATATTTAAGATGAAAGCGGAAAACGTAGTGCAAAATGACAAGCTCATTAATCTGTTGAAAGCTCCCCTAGGTTTAAGTGATAGTGCAATAGTTTCTCCGTTATCAGGTGGAGCAATAAATCGATCTTATTATCTGAATGATGCATTTAACGAATTTATGGTGAAGGAGTTTCAAGGTGAGAGTTCTCTGCGCATAGATCGTCAGGAACGCTTCGATCTGCAACTGACGCTGTCAAATAGCGGTTTGGCACCAAAACCTATTTATTTATCATCCGATACAGGAATTTATGTTGAAGAGTGGATAAAGCAACGTAGAAGTGAAATGTTATTGATTTTTGATGAACGACATATAAATTCATTGGCTTGGGCGCTGACCCGCGTGCACAAAAATAGGGTGAAAACTAAACCGCTTGATTTACCGGCGGACTGGCTTCAGTATTTAACCGCGCTGCAAAGTCCATCCAGCCATCTAGTTGAAGAGGTTACAAAACAGACTCAAAGATGGAAAATGATTGCAGGCTCTGCACCAGATGACCAGGTTTTTTGTCACAATGATCTCGTTTGGGCTCACTTATGTGTCCCATCTAATATCATTCTTGATTGGGAGTATGCAGGCGTTGGTAATCGTTATTTTGATATTCTTTCGTGTGCAAAAGTAAATGGTTTTAATACTCAACAATGTGATTTGTTATTAACGGCCTACGCCATGAAAAATAATATTTCTATTAATGAAGTAAATGAAGGTTGCTTGCAGCAAACGCGTTTTGTTGAATTAACCTACCAATTATGGCACCAAGCGGTTGGCATAACGTCTAAAAATTAGGCTGTCATTCAATTGATGTCATAAAATTCTTTCCTTTTTCATTCGTCAACGTATAATCTGGTCAACTACAGGGGTGTAGTTCCAATTGGTAGAACAGCGGTCTCCAAAACCGATGGCTGGGGGTTCGAGTCCCTCCACCCCTGCCACTTTCTAGTGAGTCCTATTTGCGTTGACCATTTTATAGTCATTCATTCCTTTAGGCACAAAACCCTTTTATCAAATCCAGATATTGGCTATGCTTAGTTTAAGCAGTAAATGAGCAAAAATTTATAGGATAGCCACATTGTATTCGCCGACATCGATTCCGTTAGAGCATAATAATTCAGCCTTGGGCTATAATACTTTGAGTGCTTATCAAAAAGCTACGCTTCAGACAATGGGTATTGTGTTGTATGAACTGCGAGATGCGATTACTGTCCCAGAATCGGTTGACGTGACCAAACCGTCTGGCGCTTTGGAATCGAGTCATCCGTCCATTCAAGAGCCCATACTAATTAACGAAACTGACGCATTCATTAAACAATTATTTAGTATTTTTGGTGTTAGCAGTAGCGCCGAACTCGGCCTCACGTGGCAAGTTCAGGATAGTGCAGCGATTACTTTGAAAGATAATATACTCACGACACCAGATTTGAAGGCATTGAGAGAATCGGGTTTGAAAAAACAGTTGTGGGACACCTTGCATGTTTTTTTCAAGACCCAAGAATGGTCATAATATCAACATTTACTGAGGTAGAAGTTGCTGTTGCTTATCGTATTTTTAAAGCTGATAGGTTGAATACTTGGTCTTACGATATCTTTGAAAAAAGTGCCTTAAACAATATTTCTCTAGTTGCCAAAAAATATAAAACTACGGTTGGCTATGTGCTGTTGTCGAGTGTTTTAGACGAATCAACTATCGAAGAGATTACTGTTGATATTAATGAACGAAAAAAGGGGATCGGTAGAGCATTAATTCAAGCAACATTTACGCAGGCGCTCCAAATGCAGCAAACGGTCATATATCTGGAAGTGCGATTTAGTAACACGCCTGCTATAGAACTTTATCGTTCAATGGGCTTCGAACTTATTGGTCAACGCAAGAACTATTATGAAGTCCCCAGAGAAGTAGACCATGTAACGTATACCAATAATAAAATCACACCAGTTGCACCTCGGGAAAATGCCTACATCATGAAAAAAGTCTTATAGGCTTTATCTTCATTTAGCATTCAAAAAGAGTCTCGAAGAGGGTACAATTCGGGCCTTTAAATTTGCATCTTTTAATTTACACCAACTTAACGAGATATTATGAGTTACCAAAGTGAGCTAGAGAAACGTCGTACATTTGCGATTATTTCTCACCCCGATGCGGGTAAAACCACTATTACAGAAAAAGTATTGTTGTTCGGAAATGCCTTACAGGTTGCGGGTACGATCAAAGGCAAGAAATCTGGACAGCATGCTAAATCTGATTGGATGGAAATGGAGAAAGAGCGAGGTATCTCAGTCACTACCTCTGTGATGCAGTTTCCTTATCAAGATCACTTGATTAACTTGCTCGATACTCCAGGCCATGAAGACTTCTCCGAGGATACCTACAGGACTTTAACGGCAGTTGATAGTTGCTTAATGGTCATAGATGCTGCTAAAGGAGTCGAGGCTCGCACAATCAAACTGATGGAAGTCACTCGGTTGCGTGATACTCCAATTATCACGTTTATTAATAAGTTGGACAGGGATACCCGAGATCCTATTGATTTGTTGGATGAAGTTGAAGATGTCCTAAAGATTAAGTGTGCGCCTATTACTTGGCCAATAGGCATGGGTAAAGAGTTCAAAGGTGTTTATCACTTATTACGTGATGAAACCGTTTTGTATAAAACAGGCCAAGGCCACACAATCCAAGAAATAAGAACTATCAAGGGATTACATAATCCGGAATTGGATGTAGCAATCGGGTTCTATGCCAAAGAGTTACGAGATATGTTGGAGTTGGTGCAGGGCGCATCTAACAAATTCGATCTTGACGCTTTTTTAGCCGGCGAATTAACGCCCGTTTATTTTGGTACCGCGCTGGGTAACTTTGGCGTTGACCATATGCTAGATGGACTAATTGAATGGGCACCAAAGCCGCAAGGCAGGGAACATGATTCAGGCCGTGTTGAAAGCAGTGACCGAAATTTTAGTGGCTTTATTTTTAAAATTCAAGCAAATATGGATCCTAAACATCGAGACCGGATCGCTTTTTGTCGTGTTGTCTCAGGTAAATATGAGAAAGGCATGAAAATGCATCACAGTCGCATAGGAAAAGATGTGCGAGTAGCAGATGCCGTTACCTTCTTAGCTGGCGATAGAAGCCTACTGCAAGAGGCATATGCAGGTGATATCATTGGTTTACACAATCATGGTTCTATTAAAATTGGTGACACTTTCACATCGGGTCCAAAATATCGCTTTACCGGTATTCCTAACTTTGCTCCAGAATTGTTTAAGCGAATTCGATTGCGAGATCCTTTAAGGCAAAAGCAACTGCAAAAAGGCTTAATACAACTCTCTGAAGAGGGAGCGGTACAAGTATTCAGGCCATTGCAAAACAACGATTTAATTGTAGGTGCCGTAGGTGTATTGCAGTTTGATGTGGTGGTCTCTAGGCTCAAGGCTGAATACAACGTAGATGCTATTTATGAAGGCGTCGGTGTGTCTACTGCGCGTTGGGTGTATTGCGCTGATGCCCGCAAGTTAGACGAATTTCAACGCAAATCTGAAGTGAATTTGGCCTTAGACGGCGGCGGTAACTTGGCTTATATTGCGCCAACGATGGTCAATTTATCTTTGGCGCAAGAGCGCTACCCAGATATCGAATTTAAAACCACAAGAGAACACTAGGTTTAATACAACATGAATATTCATCATTTACTCAGCGCGAGATTCTCCCAAGCTATTCAAGCAATGGGTATTCAGGATGCTCCTATTCCATTGAGCAGAAGTACAAGACCCGATTTTGGTGAATACCAATTTAACGGGGCAATGGCCTTAGCAAAGCAGTTAAAGCAGAAACCGCGTGACATTGCCGAGCAAATCTTAGCCAATGTGAAATTAGATGATATTGCCATTAAGCTTGAAGTTGCAGGACCGGGCTTTATCAATATACATCTTAAAAATGATTGGTTGTCGGCTTGGTGCGAACGCGCTTTGCAAGATGATAAACTGACGGTTGAAGCGCATGAGAGGAAAACCATTGTGGTTGACTACTCATCTCCAAATCTTGCGAAAGAAATGCATGTGGGTCACTTAAGAAGCACTATTATCGGTGATGCGGTTGTTAATGTATTGGAGTACTTAGGACATAACGTTATTCGCCAGAATCATATGGGCGATTGGGGCACTCAGTTCGGCATGCTGCTAGCCCATTTGAATGATAAATTACAGAAATCCTCTATCGCAGAAACAGCGCTGTCTGACCTTGAAGACTTTTACCGTGAAGCTAAAGTGAGATTTGATAATGAAGATGGTTTCGCTGACCGCGCACGCGATTATGTTGTTCAATTACAAAGTGGAGACTCTGCTTGTTTGGCGTTGTGGCAGCAATTTATTGATATTTCAATTCAGCATAGTGAAGACGTGTATAAAAAACTTAATGTTAGCCTGACGCGTGAGCATATCATGGGTGAAAGCAGTTATAACCATGATCTAGCGAATGTGCTGGCCGATTTAACAGAGAAAGGTATTGCGGTTGAATGCCAAGGCGCTAAAGTTGTTTTTATGCCAGAAATGTTGAACAAAGAGGGCGAGCCTGCGGTTTATATAGTACAAAAATCCGGTGGTGGTTACTTGTACGCGACGACCGATTTAGCAGCAGTTCGATATCGCGCAGGCCAATTAAACGCGCAACGCACCTTAATATTTACTGACGCTAGACAAGCATTGCATTTCAAGCAAACTGAAATAGTCGCGCGTAAAGCGGGTTATTTATCTGAAAATGACACTTATGAGCATTGCCCCTTTGGCATGATGTTAGGTAAAGATAATAAGCCATTTAGAACTCGAGCGGGCGAAACGATAAAATTATCAGACTTACTTGACGAAGCAGTTGAGCGGGCAGCTGTGTTAATTAGTCAACGAGAATCAAGTTTAAGCGATAATGCTAAACAGCAAGTTGCAGAAACAGTCGGTATTGGTGCAGTAAAATATGCTGACCTAAGTAAAAACCGCACAACTGACTATATTTTTGATTGGGATACGATGTTGAGTTTTGAAGGTAATACGTCTCCTTACCTGCAATATGCTTATACTCGTGTTAAGAGTATTTTTAGAAACGCAAAGCAAGATATGGATACATATCAATCATCGGTATCAGTCGCTTCACTTCAAGAACATGATTTAGTTGTTAAATTGATGCAATTTGATGAAGTACTGGAAGGGGTTTGTAAAGAAGCAACACCACATCTAATGTGCACATATTTGTATGAAGTGGCTAGCCTGTTCATGCGTTTTTATGAAGCCAATCCGGTGTTAAAACCTGAAGTTAGTAAGGAAGATAAAAATAGTCGTTTAGGTTTGTGTGCGTTAACAGCTAAAACATTGAAAGCAGGACTTGATATTTTGGGTATTCAAACCTTAGAAGTCATGTAGCTTGATGCAAATAAAAACAAAGTGTGATCAATATATCGCGCTTTTTTAATCGATAGATTTACGTTTGAGAAAACCGATTGCTCAGGGAGTCGGCCGGTAATTCACCGTTCCTGAGTTAGAACTATATGTGCGAGCGCCGTTAGTTAAGTTTCAAGCAGTCGGACTGCCAACAAGTGGTTTGACCTTATATAATAATTGATTAATTGAAAGGAATTAAGATGCCAAAAATACTCACTTTTGCCGGCAGTGGCCGCAAAAATTCATACAATTTCAGTATTGCTAAGTGCGCGGCTCAAGGAGCCAACCTTGATGGTGTTGAGGTAACAGTTATTGATATGTCAGAGTTCGATATGCCTATTTTTAACGAAGACCTCGAGGCAGCTCATGGTTTACCCGCAAATGCCAAGAAGTTTAAGCAACTGATCATGTCGCATGACGGTTTTATTATTGGCAGTCCTGAATATAATAGTGGGTATAGCGCCTTATTAAAAAATGCAATTGATTGGGCTTCACGCATGGAAGAAGGTGAAAAACCGTTGCAAGCATTTAAGGGCAAATATGCAGCGATTGTTGCTACTTCTCCGGGTGCCTTAGGCGGTATTAGAGGGTTAGTGTCGCTGCGTATGTTACTGGGTAATATAGGCATACATGTGTTGCCAAATCAGTTAGCTGTTGGCGGTATTGGGAAGCTAGTGGATGAAGAGCACAACGTGGTTGATGAAAAAACTAAAAAGAACCTAAATGGGATTGGTCGAATATTAGCCGAAGCGCTTCTGCAGGCCGCAAAATAAGGTAATTTCAATATTTCACTAGGTTGCAAATAGCTTTGAACATAAAAATCTTGGCTTTATGGTTATTTGCACCTTCTTCCACCTATTAAATTCATCATAAATTCTGTAATATCCATCCTCTCAATTTTTTAGTCAAAATATTTGTATATGTTCGAAATCAATCCAATCCAAACCGCTATTGCCGATGTTCGTCAGAGAACTGAATCCCTTAGGGGGTATCTTTGACCTTGATGTCAAAGTAGAGCGTTTAGAAGAAGTATTAAGAGAGCTTGAAAATCCTGATGTTTGGACTAATCCAGAACAGGCCCAAGCGTTAGGCAAAGAAAAAGTATCACTTGAAGACGTGGTTTTCACTATTCAGAAGCTGACACAAGGCACTGATGATGTTGAAGGCCTCCTTGAGCTCGCAGTTGAAGCGGACGATGAAGAAACCTTAAATGATGCCCAAACAGAATTAGAAGGCTTAATTGTTGCTTTGGAAAAGCTTGAATTTAGAAGAATGTTTTCTGGCCCTAATGATGCCAACGATGGTTATTTGGATATACAGTCAGGCTCAGGCGGCACAGAAGCTCAAGATTGGGCAAATATGTTACTGCGCATGTATTTGCGATGGGGCGAGGCGCACGGTTTTAAAACTGAACTAATTGAAGTTTCTGCGGGTGATGTTGCGGGTATTAAAGGTGCAACGATCCGTTTTGGGGGCGATTATGCCTTTGGATGGTTACGCACAGAAACAGGTGTTCATAGACTCGTTAGAAAGTCGCCTTTTGACTCAGGCAGTCGTAGGCACACATCTTTTGCATCTGCATTTGCTTATCCAGAGATAAGTGATGACATTGAGATTGAAATTAATCCAGCGGATATCCGAATAGATACATATCGCGCATCGGGAGCCGGTGGACAGCACGTCAACAGAACCGATTCTGCTGTACGAATAACGCATTTACCAACGAATATTGTTGTGCAGTGTCAAAATGACCGTTCTCAGCATAAGAATAAAGACCAAGCATTTAAACAATTAAAAGCAAAGTTATACGAATACGAACTACAAAAACAAAACGCAGCAAAACAAATAATGGAAGATGGCAAGTCTGATATCGGCTGGGGCAGCCAAATACGTTCATACGTGTTAGATGATTCTCGCATTAAAGATTTACGAACCGGCGTTGAAACAAGAAATACACAGGCCGTATTAGACGGCGATTTAGATAAATTCATTGTAGCCAGCTTAAAGTCTGGCCTTTAGTAAAACAGCAATTAACAGGAATACTCATGAGTGACCATCAGCAAGATGAAAATAGGTTGATTGCCGAGCGTCGTGGCAAGTTAGCGCAAATACGCGAAAACTGCCCTTCAAACGGTTTTCCAAATCAATTTGATCGTAAGCATTATGCGCAAGATTTGCAGACAACCTTTGGTGATAAAGACAAAGAAACATTAGTCGAAGAAGCAAATATTTTCAGCATTGCGGGTCGTATCATGGCGAAACGAGGTCCGTTTATAGTATTGCAAGACATGACAGGGCAAATTCAGTCTTATGCTTCGAAGGATACGCAGAAAGACATTAAAGCCAAATATGGATCTTTAGATATTGGCGACATCATTGGTGTTAGCGGTATATTACATAAATCAGGTAAAGGCGATTTATATGTTGATATGGCTGAATATCAGTTATTAACCAAAGCGTTACGCCCTTTGCCTGAAAAATTCCATGGCTTAGCGGATCAGGAAACCAAGTATCGTCAACGGTATGTGGACTTGATCACTAATCCTGAAACGCGTAAGACGTTTAAAATTCGTAGCCAGATAGTTAGCGGCATCCGAAACTTCCTTACGGAGCGAGAGTTCATGGAAGTTGAGACGCCAATGTTGCAGGTCATTCCTGGTGGCGCAACAGCAAAACCATTTACTACGCACCATAATGCGTTAGATATAGATATGTATTTGCGTATTGCCCCGGAGCTTTATTTGAAGCGTTTGGTTGTTGGTGGTTTTGAGCGTGTTTTCGAAATTAACCGAAATTTCCGTAATGAAGGTTTATCGACGCGGCATAACCCTGAGTTCACAATGCTTGAGTTTTACCAAGCGTATGCTGACTTCAACGATTTGATGAACCTAACAGAAGAAATGTTACGTTATCTTGCCGAAACTGTTATGGGTACGTCGATAATTACTAATACAGTGAAAAATGCGGAAGGTGAAGTCGTTGAAACAAAAGAATATAACTTTGCTGAACCTTTCCAACGTTTAAGCATGGGCGATGCTGTTTTAAAATATTGGCCTGATGCTAATGTAGCTGCAATTAATGACCCTGAAAATCATCTACCAGAACTCAAAGCGATGGCTAAGCAGTTACATATTAAAGAACCAGCAGTTGACGGCATCTGGGGTGCTGGTAAATACCTTTGTGAAATATTTGAAGCGACGGCTGAAGAGCAACTTGATCAACCTACGTTTATTACTCAATATCCGTGGGAAGTTTCTCCATTGGCCCGCCGCAATGATGAAAATGCGTTTGTAACAGACCGTTTTGAATTTTTTGTTGGTGGCAAAGAATTAGCTAACGGCTTTTCGGAGTTGAACGACTCGGAAGACCAAGCTAGTCGCTTTAAAAAGCAAGTTCAAGAAAAAGATGCAGGAGATGATGAAGCAATGCATTTCGATGAAGACTACATTACTGCGTTGGAATACGGTTTGCCGCCAACAGCAGGAGAGGGCATAGGGATTGATAGATTGGTGATGTTGTTTACGGATAGCCCAACCATCAAAGATGTTATTTTATTTCCGCACATGAAACCACAGTTGCAAGATTAATAATACATAGCAAATAGTTTTACTGTTTGTAAAGGAAGAGCCTGATACGGTAAACCGTGTCAGGCGTTTTTAAATTGTTTAGATTGTGCTTTTATTTGCTCATATAGGGTTTGCACAAACGCCATTTTCATTCCCGTCTCTTTGCCCTTTTCTAATAAAAAGCCAAGAATACCTTCTACTTCCGTTTCGCGTCCATTTTGAAAGTCTTGATGCATTGACGAATAATTTTCTTTTGTTAGCTGTATGACGGCATCGATATGCAGAGAGAGAGCATGGTTGTCTAAGGGGAGATTCATGAATTCGTATAAGTCGAATATCTCTTCTTTCACCTTTTTTACCTCTTCTGAGTAATTAACTAATTCACCATTTTTGCAGTTTTTTAAAGCAGTTAGCGGGTTGATCGCTGCATTTACCGCTAATTTCTGATATAAAACAAATGCCATATCACTGCGCCATAGTAGGTTGGGATGAAGACAACTTAAGTAATCCCACGCTGAATTATTGTGTTTTGCGATTGGGTT